>NZ_JAULLI010000005.1:0-98407 GCF_030518115.1 Ligilactobacillus sp. 110_WCHN | reverse complement strand
CAATGTTACTCGGTTTTTGTTTCCATAAAATCTTTTGGCTGAATCCCGTTCATTCCAATCAGCGGATCAATTTTTCCACTTTCAATCATTGAATTCGTTAACACATTTGAATTTTGATTTAGTTCTTGATCATCCGCTTCCACTGTTTCACTTTCATCTTCACTGACAGGATCCTCGATTAAGTTCACCTTTTCATGGTCGCCAAACGCTTCCCAAAGCATTTCTTTCAATCCCGTTTGGCGGTTTGATGAAACAATTGAAACTGACTTTTTAAATGCTTCGACTTCACCTAATAAAACCAGTTTTTGCTTTGCCCGGCTGACTGCCGTATAAAGCAAATTCCGCGCAAACATCCGTGAAAATTGACGAACCATTGGTAAGATGATCAGTGGGAATTCGCCCCCCTGCGATTTATGAATCGACATGCAGTACGCAAGGGTCAGCTGGTTCCAGTTACGTTTCTCATAACCAACTTCATTTCCATCGAAATCAACGATTATCTTATCCGTGGGAACATGGTTTTTAGCACTTTTAAGATCAATTCCAATTACTTTTCCAATATCCCCATTAAAAATATTATGTTCTGGATCATTCACAAGTTGCAAAACGCGATCCCCGATTCGGAAAACCTGTTGATTAACCTGAACTTCCTTTCGCCCGTGTTTTGCAGGGTTAACAATGGCCTGCATCCGATTATTTAAATTATCAATTCCGGCCACTCCCTTGTACATTGGAGCAAGCACTTGCAGATCATCAATTGAATTCCCTTTACTCAGCCACAATTGAACAACCTGTTCAAGCACATCCGGAACTTGAAACGCATTGCATGCGATAAATGAACGATCGGCATGTTGTTGCGTAAAATCCGGTGGCAACTGCCCCTGCTGAATACTGTGTGACAATTCAACGATCGATGAATCATCCGATTGACGGTAAATTCGCGTTAATTCTTTCTTCGGTAGTTCATCACTTTCAAGTAAATCTGCAAAAACCTGTCCCGGACCGACTGATGGTAACTGATCCTTATCGCCGACAAAAATCACCTGCATGTTATATGGAATTGCGCCTAACAAAACATCCATTAACTCCGTATCAACCATTGACGTTTCATCAATGATCAATAAGTCGCCCGAAAGCTCATCCACCTTACTTTCTGACAACTCCTCGTCATGCCCGTTGATTCCAAGTAACCGGTGAATCGTTCTTGCTGACAAACCAGTTGTTTCCGTCATCCGTTTCGCAGCCCGGCCAGTTGGCGCAGCTAATAGGATTGGAAGATGAGAATCATCCTTTTGCTGACGAATGCGTTCAAGGTCAATCCCATTCAACTCAGCAAACATCGCCACAATTCCATTAATAATGGTCGTTTTCCCTGTTCCAGGTCCTCCGGTTAACAAAAAACACCGCGAATTAAGCGCCGTAAAAATTGCATCCTGTTGAACATCATCATATTGGATTCCAAGATGGCGTTCAATTCGTCGTAAAATTTTGACAAGCTTCTTTTCGTCATAATTTTTTTGATCCTGATTCGTCGCAATCGTATATAATTTATTGGCAATTCCATGTTCTTCATGATAAAGCCGGCGAACATAAATATGCTGTTGATCCGCAACGATTCGGTGTTTCTTCTCAAGTTCGATAATCTGGTCGGCAACCATTTCCGGATCAATTGCCGTTTGCCGGCCCTTTTCAAGCAACGTGATCGCATTTTCAATCACCTGCTGACTCGTTGCATACGTATTGCCACTTTCATAGCAAAGATCATTTAAAACCTGAAAAATCGCCCCGCGAATTCGGACCGCCGAATCATCCTTGATCCCAATTTGCATTGCAATTTGATCAGCCTTCACGAACCCGATTCCATCAATATCAATTGATAACTGATACGGATTTTCATTGATCACCGTCAATGACTTTTCATGATACTTGGCAAAAATCTTAGCTGAAATTTTGCTTGAAAAGCCGTAATTATTCAACCCAATGATGATGATATCAGTTTGATTATTATCCTTAATCCCTTCAATCAAGGTTTGCGCTTGCCGGGGGCTTAAACCGAGGTCCTGTGCGCGTTCAGGATCCTGAATCAATAAGTTCAAGGCATCATCACCTAAAATTTTAACAATTCGTTCTGCTGATTTTTTCCCAATTCCTGGAAATTTATCACTTGAAAAATAATGAACGAGGCCTTCCGTCGTATCCGGAACATCAACCTCGTACGTTTCCGCCTTGAATTGCTTGCCGTAACGCGGATGATCAACGACGTGGCCGATAAACCGGTACTCGTTTTCTTCCTGCAAATTTGCAAAATCACCCGTCACCGTGATCGTGTGCTCTTTCCAATCGAAGTTCGTTTCCTTCACACTAATTAAAATTACCTTGTAGAAACTATCATTACTCTGAAAAAAGACACTTTTGACCCGGCCCTTTACAAACTGCTGTTCATTTTGAATTAACTCTTGCTGGGTGTTATTCATCATCTTGATCCTTTGATTTAATTGCGCGTTGAACGTCGCTTAATCGCTCTTGCATCCGGTCATAATAATCCTGATCAAGTTGCTTGACCTTGCTAAAATACTCATCTGCAGCTTCTGGACTTTCCTGAGTAAACTTGATCACTCCCAGTTGAAAGAGGGCACGTAAATCAGTATCATCCATCTCAAGCACTTGTTGATAAAAGTCCTCTGCCTGATCAAACTTTCCTAACGCTAAAAAGCAATCTGCTAATAATCGTTTGGGTTCCTTATTTTGCGGCATTTCATCACTGGCCGTTAATGCAAAAACCATTGCTTGCTGGTACTTTTGCTGAGCATAATTTGCTTGGCCGATCATTAAGTATGCTTCCGCCTTTAGTTTGTGATCCGTAACCTTTTGAAACGCTTGAATTGCTTCATCGTATAGTCCTGCCGAATAAAAAACATTGCCAAGCCCGTAAGTTAAGAGGTCAACTTTAGCTGGCTGATCGTTGAAAATATTGATTGCCCGCTTAAAAAGTTCTTCTGCCTGGGGAAAACTTTGCATTTCAGTCAAAATTGTTCCCAGCTGATAATAATTATCAACATTATAAGGATCCTGATCAATTGCTTGAACTAACTTATGGGTTGCTTTTTCAGCTTCTTGCGTCTTTTTATCTTCTTTTGCCATCTTCTCATTCCTTAAATAATATCCGTCGGGTCTAATTTCCGCTTTAAATAGTCAGTTTTATTCCATGCAATGCATTTAAAATGCTCGCCGTCCGTTGTTTTCAAAATGGTTGTACTCGTGTTAGCCAAGCCGCCACGTTCACGAATCTTTGCCAACGGAACGCCTAATAGATACCGAGTTTCCGCTCCCAATGCAGCTCCATGGCTGACAACCAAAATATTATCTTTCGGGTAACGCTGATAGATTGCTTGGATCTTCGGTGTCATTCGCTTAAATAATTCTTCATATGATTCCCCATCAATTGCAGTTGGATCATATTTATCAGGATGGTAACGAAAATTTTCAACCATTTCGGGATACTGCTTTTCAGCATCCACAAACTTCATTTTTTCCATTTTTCCCAAATTAAATTCCATAAATGCCGGATCGGCTTCAATTTTTAATCCGGGTTGATCAAGATTCTTGTTAATTTCTTGCGCCGTTGTCATCGTCCGCTTCAGGGGACTGCAGTAAATTTTCGCAAACCGAATCTTCTCACTATTAAAATACGCAGCTAATTGTTTGATCTCTTCGTAACTTTCTGGAAGAAGCGGTGAATCACCATGTGATCCTTGATAGCGCCCTTCCAAATTCCATTCTGTTTTTCCATGTCTTACAAAATAAAAAGTCGCCATTTCAATTTCCTCTTTAACATATTTAGTTTAATTATACATCAAAAAAATAGAGGCTGTGAGCTCATCCCACGCCTCTAGTCGTAATCTGATTTTAATTAAACATATTGTAAAAGTTTGCCTTCTTGATATGCATGATCGATCGTTCCGCTTCCAAGACATTCTTCACCGTCATACAAGACAACTTCTTGCCCTGGGGTAACTGCCCGTGCCGGATCATCAAATTCAACGGTCATTGCTGTATGATCATCATTTAAATGAACGGTTACACCGCAGTCCTTTTGCCGGTAACGGAATTTAGCCGTACAGTGAAAATCATTTCCGTAACGATCGATTGGTGCAACGAAACTCAACTGGCTTGCATCCAGACTAGTTGCGTATAAGTGTTCGTTGTGATATCCCTGGCCAACGTATAAGGTATTGGTCTTAATATCCTTGCCAACCACAAACCATGGTTCGTTACTCTTGCCATCACCGCCGATTCCTAATCCGCGCCGCTGACCAATTGTGTAATTCATTAACCCGTAATGTTGCCCCTTAACTTCGCCTTTAAAGGTCTTCATTACTCCTGGTTGCGCTGGTAAGAATTCACCCAAGAACTTACTGAAATTTCGTTCCCCAATGAAACAAACCCCGGTTGAATCCTTTTTGTGAGCAGTTGCCAAGCCGGCTTCTTCAGCGATCCGCCGAACTTCGGATTTTTGCATCCCGCCAATCGGAAACATTGCTTTTTGCAAATGCTTTTGGGTCAACTGGCTCAAGAAGTAGGTCTGGTCTTTATTCGGATCTGCGCCGCGAAGCATATGCACGGTCCCGTCTTCATCCCGTCGAATTTGAGCGTAGTGGCCCATTGCAATGTAATCAGCATCAAGTTCCATTGCATAATCTAAAAATGCTTTAAACTTAACTTCCTTATTACACAAAACGTCAGGATTAGGAGTCCGCCCACGTTTATATTCATCAAGGAAATATGAGAAAACATTGTCCCAATATTCCTTTTCAAAATTGACTGAATAGTATGGAATGCCAATTTCAGCAGCAACCTTGGCAACATCCTGATAATCTTCGGTTACCGTGCAGACGCCGCTGTCGTTTTTTTCATCCCAATTCTTCATAAAAACACCGACAACATCGTAGCCTTGTTGCTTAAGCAAGTACGCTGAAACTGATGAATCAACGCCGCCGCTCATTCCAACAACGACACGTGTTTTGCTGTTATCTTTCATAAACTCACCATCATTTCATTTAGATTCTGAATCATCAACGATTTGAAGGTCGTTTTGTCCAGTAATGTTAATTATAAACGCGAAAAGCCTCCCATTGCAAGGAGGCTTTCTTACTTTTGATAAGTAAATTATGCTTTTTCAATAATTTGCCGTTCAATTAAATTATCAAGAATGAAGTTTAATTGTTCCAAGTGAGTATCAACATCTTTCCCCTTGTGAACATCAACTTCACGCATTCCGTTAGCCGTTAACGTTGCCATCTTAAATTTCTTCAAATCAGCTTCAACGGTCATTTTAAATTTAAATCCTTGATTATACGGTGAATTTGGATCCAATGACCGTTCTAATTCGAATTTACCGGTCTTGGTTTCCATAAACCCAACATCCCGCAATGAATACTTTTTAATTTCTGGTGACAACCGGTATTTTTGATTATCACCCTTGATTTGATTTACTTCTGTAAAAGCCATCGAACTTCCTCCTATTTCTTTAAAAACCGATTGATAATTTTGACAATTTGATCAACTGTCCGATCGATTTCCTCAGCGGTATTTTCCATCCCAAAGCTGAACCGAATTGATTCGCGAATTCGCGGTGAATCTGAACCATACATTGCTTTTAAAACATGGGATGGTTCAAGCGAACCAGCCGTACATGCTGACCCTGCGGCAACCGCGATTCCATTAAGGTCCAAATTTGTAATGAAGGCATCATTCGGAATTCCCTTAAACCAAATGTTCAAAACATGCGGTAATTCGCCTGCATTCATTTTACCATTAATTTCAAAATCAATGTGATTGGCTTTCAATCCGTCAGTCAATTGTTTTTTAAAGCCATAGTACCGGTCACGCCGCCGTTGCTTTTCTTCGGAATTATCAATTTCAACCGCTTTGGCAAAGCCGGCAATTGCCGGAACATTTTCGGTTCCAGCGCGCCGCGTAAGTTCCTGATCGCCGCCCTTGATATACGAATCGAATTTGATTCCGTCACGTTGATACAAGAAACCAAGGAATTTTGGCCCATTCAGTTTATGAGCAGACGTTGACAATAAATCAATGTGATCAGCCTGAACATCAATGTCCAACAGGCCGTATGCTTGAACGGCATCCGTGTGGAACCATGCATTTGAATCCGCAACAATTTCACCGATCTCATGAATCGGCATTTTGCTCCCGACTTCGTTATTTCCAGTCATTACTGAAACTAAAATCGTATCATCGCGTAATTCCTTCTTCAAATCATCCAGACTGATCTCACCATTTTGATCAACTGGCAGATACGTAACTTCAAATCCCTGCGTTTCAAGATACTGCATTGGCTTCAAAACCGCTTCATGTTCAACCGCAGTCGTAATAATATGCCGGCCTTCATTTTGCCGCTTCATCGCCGTTTGGATAATTGCAGTATTATCACTTTCTGTTCCGCCACTTGTAAAAATAATTTCATTATCAAGCCGTGCGTTGATCGACTGAGCAATTACATGGCGGCTCCGGTCCAAAATTGACCGGGCCTCTCTCCCCCATGAATTAACCGCTGACGCATTGCCGAAATTATTTTGCATTGCATCTGCAATGACCTTGACAACCGCCGGATCCATCGGTGTGGTTGCCGCGTTATCTAAATAAATCCTTTCCATTTTTATGCCTCTTCTGATAATAAAGTTAAAATCATTTTTGCAGACCGTTTTCCTGCATCAATTACAAATTCATCAAATGATTGGCTTGCTTCTTCATCACCAACATCTGACATTGCCCGAATAACTAAATACGGAATGTTAAATTCATGGGCAACTTGGCCAACAGCTGCCCCTTCCATTTCACTGCAAAGCGCATCAAGGAAAATACTCTTGATTTGCTTGATCTTTGCAGTTGAATTGATAAATTGATCACCCGTAACGATCAATCCTTCCCGGACTGGCAAACCATTTTCTTCAGCGGCTTTTTTGACTGCTGCGCGAAGATGAGTATCCGCTTCAAAGATTTGCGGTTGTCCCGGCATTTGCCCCATCTTATAACCAAAAGCTGTTGAATCAGCGTCATGATATGCTGTTCCGGTTGAAAGGACCACATCACCAACGTGCATCCCATCCCCAATTCCACCAGCAGAACCAGAGTTAATAATGCAGTCAACGTGGAAATTATTTGCCAAAAATGCAGTGTTGACTGCTGCTTGGACTTTACCGATTCCTGATTGAACAAGTACAACTTCATGCCCGTTGATCGTTCCAGTATAGTATTTCATGTCAGCAATTGATTGTTCTTGCTTATCTGCTAACTTTTCAACCAACGTTTTAATTTCTTCTTCCATTGCACAAATAATTCCGTATTTCATTGTTTCCTCCTAAAAATTAACAAACCGCATAATTAAATACGTGATAATAATCAACCCAATTAAAATCCAAATTACTTTATTTAATTTTTTTCCTAATAATCGGGCTTTCCGTTCATTTTCCTCATCCTGATCCCGCTTCTTTTGTTCTGCCCGGGAAAGAATCTCTTCATCATTCGTGTTAGTTCTTTCAGAATGGTCAGCCTTCCGAAAACGGGTCAGAAAAGAATTTTCACTTTCATCGATTGCTTGATGCCGCCGAAGCCTTTTATCATCAGGTTCATCCGTAAAACTTGGGGTCTTACTTCTTCTTAACGATTCATTTGAATCATCATTTTCCTGATCATAAAAGTGGCGTCCTTCGTTATCCCAGCTCATTGACCTACCCCATCATTTGCCAAAACATAACCGCCATCAATGTTTTTACATCACAAATTTCGCCGCGGCTAATTGCCTCTTGAACTTCCTTTGGCGATAACTCAACCAATTCAAGAAACTCATCGTCATCCTGCGGTAATTCATCTTTAACAGCTTTTAATCCCACTGCATGATATAAATACATTAATTCATCAGCAAAGCCAGGTGAGGTATAAAATTTCGTAACTAATTCAAACTGATCAGCTGCAAAACGCGTTTCCTCATTTAATTCACGCCGGGCTGTTTTTTCCGGATCACCATGTTCGCTTGGTTCAATTTTTCCTGCCGGAATTTCAAGGGTAACCTTCTTTAACGGTTCACGCCATTGACGAATCATTACAATTTTATTTGAATCAGTAATGGCAATCACCCCGACAGCTCCTTGATGCCGGATAACTTCACGAACTGCTTCCTTACCATTGGGAAGTTTAACAGTTTCTTTATCTAAATGAACAACTTTCCCATTATAGATATTTTCAGTTGATAAGGTCTTTTCTTTAAAATCCATTTTGCATTCCTCGTTTTATCTCACTTTAACTCTAATAATAGCAGAGAAATTCCAAAAAATATAGTTCATTAAACGCTAAAAAAGACTGGACGTGGCAGCCCAGTCTTTTCACTCATAATTAATTTTCTAATCCTTCTTCAACTGCTTCAGGGAAGTCATGCCGAATGATTTCAGCACAGTGAGCACAAACTTGTGGTAATTCTTGGTCAGCACCCACATCAGTCTTGATCATCCGGCAACGAGGACAAACTTCACCCGTTGCCTTTTCAATCTTAACCTTTACTTCATCGTAGTCATCTGCATCAGCAGGAGCTTCATCAATTGGAAGAATATCCAATGCTGAAACGATCATTGCTTGACGAATATCAGCATCCAAACTATCCAATTCTTGTTTGATTCCATCAGTGACGTACAACTTGACATGGGCTTCAAACGATTTTCCAATCATCTTATCATCCCGGGCAATTTCAAGTGACTTGTAAACATTTGACCGCACTTTCATGAAGCGGCTCCAGTTTTCAAGAAACTTCTTTTGACCATCATAGTAGTTCACTGCCGGCATTTCTGATAATTGGGCAAATTCTTCTGGTTCATGCAAGTATTCCCAGACTTCTTCGGTTGTATGTGGCAAAATTGGAGTTAACAATTTAGCTAACCGAACAACGATGTCATACAAAACAGTTTGCATTGAACGCCGCTTGTGACCATCAGCTTCTTCAATGTAAATAACATCCTTTGCAATATCAAGGTAGAATGCTGATAAGTCAGTGGTGATAAACTTGATGACCTTCTTATAGATGTCCATAAAATCATACGTTGCGTAATCATCTAAAATATCCTTTGTAAATTCATTTGCTTGAATTTGCATGTAACGGTCAATGGCTTCAAGATCATCAAATGCAACTTGATTCTTTTCCGGATCAAAGTCCGCAACGTTTGAAAGCAGGAATCTGAAGGTATTCCGAATCTTTCGGTAACTTTCCGCAATTTGTTGGAAACTGCCCATTGAAACGCGAACATCTGCTGATGTGTCAGCACTCAATACCCATAACCGGATAATCTCAGCCCCCATTTGCTTGATCACGTCATTGGGAACAATTGTATTTCCAAGTGATTTACTCATCTTGTGCCCTTTACCATCAAGGGTAAATCCTTGTGAAATAACTTGCTTATATGGTGCCTTTCCTGAAACGGCAACGCTCGTGATCATGCTTGAGTTGAACCATCCCCGGTATTGATCTGAACCTTCAAGAACCAAATCAGCCGGATATGTCAGGTAATCTCGGGAAGCAAGCACACCTTGGTGAGATGAACCAGAATCAAACCAAACATCCATGATATCGGTTTCCTTGGTAAACTTCCCGTTTGGTGAATGTTCACTGGTGAACCCTTCAGGCAAAAGATCTTTAGCATCCTTTTCAAACCAAATATTTGAACCGTGCTTTTCAATCAATTGAGCAACATGTTCGATCGTTTCCGGTGTCATGATTGCTTCGCCATCTTCGGCATAGAAAATCGGTAATGGAACACCCCATACCCGTTGCCGTGAAATTACCCAGTCGCCACGGTCACGAATCATGTTGTGAAGTCGTTTTTGACCCCATTCTGGCATAAACTTAACACTGTCAATTGCGTTCAGAATATCGTCCCGAATCTTATCAACCGATGCAAACCATTGTGGCGTTGCCCGGAAGATGATTGGTTTCTTTGTCCGCCAGTCAAATGGATAACTGTGTTCGTAGTCCATTTGCTTGATCAATGCATTTGAAGCTTTTAATTTATCTAATGAAATCTGGTTAGCATCTTCATAAAAGACACCTGCAAAGTCTTCGCCGGCTTCATCCGTCAAGTATCCTTTGGCATCAACTGGAGCAAAGACATCTAAGCCGTACTTCATTCCGACATTGTAGTCGTCTTCCCCAAATCCAGGAGCCGTGTGAACTAATCCAGTTCCGGCATCAAGCGTAACGAAGTCGCCAAGCATTACAACTAATTTCCGTTCCGGATCAAATGGATGTTGGGCAAGGATATTTTCCATTTCAGCACCCTTAACGGTCTTCAGTGTCTTAACATCTTTCCATCCAAATAATTCCGTATCCTTTGCAAGCAATTCAGTTGCGATAACAAATTTCCGCGGATCATCGTCATGTTGAACAACTGAATATTCGTACTTCGCAGAAATTGTGATCCCTTCTGAACCAGGAATTGTCCATGGCGTTGTTGTCCAGACAACCATGTATGTATCATCATCTAAAACACCTTTGCCATCGATAACCTTTTCGCCATAAAAGGCTGATGGTGAAGTTACGTCATGATATTCAACTTCCGCTTCGGCTAAAGCTGATTCGGATGACCATGACCAGTAAACCGGCTTCCGGCCCTTATAAATCAAGCCTTTTTCAGCCATCTTACCAAAGACGCGAACTTCTTGAGCTTCAAATTTAGGGTCAAGGGTTACGTATGGGTTATCCCATTCGGCAGAAATTCCTAACCGCTTAAAGTCTTGGCGTTGCTTATCAACTTGTTGTAAAGCATATTCCCTGCACTTTTCACGGAAATCAGCAATTGAAAGGGCCTTCCGATCAACCCCTTGCTTCTTCAATTGTTGTTCAATTGGCAATCCATGAGTGTCCCATCCAGGAACATATGGTGCCCGGAAGCCCATCATTGATTTTGAACGCACGATAAAGTCCTTTGAAATCTTGTTCATGGCGTGTCCCATGTGAATGTTTCCGTTTGCATATGGAGGGCCATCGTGCAAAACAAATGACGGTTTGCCTTCATTTAATTTTTGTCGTTTTTCATAAACTTTGTTTTCTTCCCATACCTTTTGTCTTTCAGCTTCTTTAACTGGAAGATTTCCGCGCATTGGGAATTTAGTTCTACCCATATTTAAGGTTTTCTTAATTCGCATCGTTTTCTCCTTTCAAAAAAATAATCCCATCCGCAAGGGACGAGATTATCGTGGTACCACCCAAATTTTAGATTATTAAATCTACTTTAATCACAAATAACGGTGTGAACCGAAAATGCTTACTTTGAATTCAGCATTTCAATCATTGAATGATGGCTTACTTTAAAGTGACTATCAACCTTTCACCATCGTTGACTCGCTTTGAAGTATTTAAAATAAGTCGCGTTTCAAATTAGTTTAAATCATCTGTGTCAGCAAAGTGTTGTCCTTGAAGGCCATTGTTTGAATCTTCAGGTTCACTTTGTGGAGTTGGTTCAGTTTCTGTTGTTGAATCATTATTATCAGGGAAAACAACAACTGTTTCCGCTTGACCATCATCAGCAGGATTGATTTCAGGAGGATTTGGATCAACTGGTTGGAAGTTAAACTCTTCATCATCTTGGACTGGCTTAATTTCACGTGCAGTTTCTTTATCCAACGTTTCGTCTTGACGAATTGCATCTTGAATTTCTTCATAGCTGCTTGTCTTGCCTTGCTTCAAGATTTCGTCCCATTCGCTGCCCTTAACAACTTCTAATTGAGATTCCATCATTACTTGAAGTTTTTGCCGGAAAATTCGAGCTTGCTTCCGCAAATCATCAGTTTCAATTGCAAGTTTCTTAGCTTTCTTTGAAGCTTCATCAATGATATTCCGCGCCTTTTCATTTGCTTGGTCAATAATATCTTGACCTTGCTTTTGAGCTTCACGGTTAATAATTTCAGCTTCACGTTGTGAGTTCGCCTTAACCTTATCGGCTGCTTCTTGAGCAACAATAATTGATTGATTCAAAGAATCTTTCAAATCATTGAAGTATTTTAATTTTTCTTTATTTTGATCTAAGCTGTCACGAAGTGAATCATTTTCTTTTAACAAAGCTTCATAATCTTTGATAATCTGATCTAAGAATTCATTAACTTCGTCTTGATCATAACCACGTAATTTTACGTGAAATTCTTTATTATGAATATCCAAGGGGGTCAAAGCCATCCCTATCACCTCCACTATAAGTCATTTTATCATTAAAGTAATTGACACGCTATTGTCTAAATGGACTATTTCCGAATAATCGCCATTTCAACTTTTAACTTTCCTTTATGGGTCATTCCCAAAATTGCATCAAATCGAATGCGTCCATAACCGCGGACTGAAATAATATCGCGAATGTTAATCACATAATCTGGACGATCAACTTCCATCCAATTTACTTGAACTTTAGCATTTTCAATCAGTTCCTTGGCCTTTCCACGTGACAAGTGGTAGCTACTAGCGATGATCCGATCAATTCGCTGCGAACTGATTAGCAAATAGACTTCTTGCCATGCACTTTCCGGTGTTAACAACTCCGATAATTCTTTCGGATTAAGCTTCACCTTTGTCCGACCAATTCGATCAAGCTGACTAACCAGAAATGACGCAATCTTTTTTTCAACAATCAATTGCCACCGTGTTCCATCGGTTATAATATCGCCAAGCACATCCCGCGTAATTCCAGAATGAACAAGCGCACCGAGAATCTGTCCATGATGTAATGACGCAAATTTAATCGGATAATCAACTTCAAGAACTTGAATTTCAAAATCCTCAGTTTGAGGTTCAAAATACTGCGGGTAAAATAATACCCGTTTTCGATCAGCATTCTGATACCCGCCCTGCGTCGCCATTTGAATCGTTGAACTTTTTCCAATCAATGCCTGGGCAATAAAACGCTCCCGAGGATTCAAAAAATCAGTTAACACCGGCGCATAGTTTAATTCCGCCTCCGAAATTAAAGATGCAACCTGATCAATTGTTGGCCGCTCTTCCTTTCGAAAATGCTGGTAAATTCCATCATTCATTTGAAATTAACCCCAATTATCCAATTAGAATCCGTAAGAGGAAGAAAAGTCCCTGCTCAACTAATTCCAAAACGATTAACGCAATGATAGGTGAAAAATCAATGTTAAAAATCGGTGGAATAAAATGGAAAAGGTTTAAGAACGGACTCACGATCCGGTCTAAAAACATCCCGAACTTTGTCTGCAAAGCACCCGGGAACCATGACATCAAACAGTACACAACAATTGCCAACGTATAAAGTTGAAATAGACCATTAATAATTCCTACTAACACTTTCCGACTCCTTACTAAAAGTCTTGAAGCTTAACGGCTTCATTAAGCATTCCTTCAACTGAAAATTCAGACGGAGTGCATAGAAAAATTTGTTCGCCGATTCGTTTGATATCCCCATCAATGGCATACGTCACCCCTGAAAGGAAATCAACGATTCGTCGCGATTGTTGGTTGTCCATTCGTTCAAAATTGATAATTGCTGCTTGACCGTTTAACAAGCGCGATGCAATTTGCTTAGCATCTGAGAACACGCGGGGTTCAAACAACATGATCTTTTTTTGCGAATGATCACCTTTACCTACAATTGACATAATTCGATTTTTCTGATTGCCCTGAGGTCCTTCACTTTCTGTTCTTACCTGTGATGAACCATTATCATAATTATCATATTCCGTTTCATCGTCGTATCCATTAAAAAAATGACTAATCCGATCAGTTAATGACATGACCTCAAGCCTCCTTCATTATTTCCGACGATGACGCAAGAATGGTGGCATATTATCGTCATCATCTTGATCAAAGTTATTATTTGATGAATCTGAACCAAATACGTTAAAGTCTTTCTTTTCAACGTCTTGGAAATTATCCCGTTGGTTTGCTGCATGTGAATTACCGTTCATCTCAGTTGTAATATCCCAATCAGCAAGCGGATCATTACTCCGTGAATTTGATGCTGGTTGATTTGAAGCAGCATTCCGGTTATTGTTTAAAATTCCGTTTGATGTTGGCTTCTTAACTGTTTTACGCGCATTGCGCTTTTTGTCAATTCCAGTTGCGATTACAGTCACGACTACTTCATCTTCGAGGTTTTCGTTGATTGATGTCCCAAAGATAATATTGACATCGCTTGAAGCGGCATCCGTTACAATTTCTGAAGCTGTTTGGGCTTCAAACAAGCTCAAATCTGGACCACCAGTAATGTTCAACAGAACTTGTTCAGCCCCATCAATTGAAACTTCCAACAGTGGTGATGAAATAGCTTTCTTTGTTGCTTCTTCAATTCGGTTTTCGCCGTTTGCAGAACCAATTCCCATCAAAGCTGAACCCTTGTCTTTCATAACAGTTGTAACGTCAGCGAAGTCCAAGTTAACGTAACCTGGTGATGTGATCAAATCAGTAATTCCTTGAACACCTTGACGTAAAACGTTATCTGCTTCTTGGAATGCTTGAAGCATTGGCGTCTTTTTATCAACGATTTCTAACAAACGGTTATTGGCAATGATGATCAAAGTATCGACGTGTTCCTTCATCTTTTGAACACCTTCAGCAGCAAACCGTGCACGCTTTGGGCCTTCAAATGAGAATGGACGGGTTACGACCCCAACAGTCAATGCGCCCATTTCCTTGGCAACCTTTGCAATTACTGGAGCAGCACCGGTACCAGTACCACCACCCATTCCGGCAGTAACAAAGATCATGTTAGCGCCTTGTAAAGCTTCAGAAATTTGTTCTTCGCTTTCTTCAGCAGCCTTTTCACCGATATCAGGGTTAGCACCTGCACCAAGTCCCTTGGTCAATTTCGGTCCTAATTGAATCTTCGTTTCCGCATTTGAGTTCTTTAATGCTTGAACATCTGTGTTTGCAGCAATAAATTCAACACCTTTAACGTCTTCGGCAATCATCCGGTTAACCGCGTTACCACCAGCACCGCCGACACCGATTACTTTGATGTTCGCCTTGTTGTTTTCATCTACTTCGTAGTCCATTTAGTTCTCCTCCGTTATCCAATCTGTTTCTTAAACTAATTAATCAAAGAAACTGCCAAACCAATCTTTCAAACCTGAAATTGAATGATGCTTCTTTTCAGCTGACTTATTTTGTTTAGCTTGTTTCTCAACTGGTTTAGCCGCTTTCCGCGGTTTTGTTTTCACACTCTTCATGTTAGCCTTCTTAACGGCCTTCATTGGTGGAGCTTGCACTGGTCCTTGATTGACAACCGCATCAATATTATTCAACGTGCTCTTAACAACCATGTTGATTTCGTTTTGATGAGTCGTATCTTCAATTAAACCAATAACTTGTGAGAATTGTGGTGAACGTAAATTCATTTCTTGAGGATAGAAAATCTTTACCGGAACTTCAAAAATTTCTTGAGCTAATTCGGTTACCCCTTGTAATGCAGCCATTCCACCTGTTAACACAACTCCGCCTGGCAGTTGAAAGGCATTGATACTTCCAAGAGATTGTTTGATTTTTTCGAAAATCTGCCGCATCCGGGCTTCAATAATTTCTGAAAGGTATTCTTCGGTAACCATTTCATCCTCTTGTTGACCAACAACTTCAACCGGAATCGAATCCTCGGATGAAGCCATTTCAGCAAGGGCATACCCGTAATTTCGCTTCAATGTTTCAGCATTTTCAAATGACGTATTCAAAACAATTGAAATATCGCGAGTTACGTAGTCGCCACCTTCCTGATCAACATAAGTATACTTTACTTTGTGATCATGAACAACAGCGGCTGTCGTTTGGCCTCCACCAAGGTCAATTAAAACGGCCCCAAAATCCTGTTCAGCATCACTTAATGCATATTCAGAAAGTGCAATTGGAGCAACCACGATGTCTTGAATCTTTAAGCCTGCTCGTTGAACACATTTACGAATATTATGTAAAATCGTCTTTGGGCCCGTATACATTACCCCTTGCATCTCTAACCGAACGCCCATCATTCCACGCGGATCTTTGATATTATCAATATCATCAACAAAGAACTCGTCTGGAACGATATCGATTACATCGCGTTCTGGCGGCAAGTTTTGAACTAATGCTGCCCGTGTAACTTCGTGAACATCCTCATCTGTAATTTCAGCAGAATTGCCATCTTGACCGCCAACTGCGATCATGCCCTTGCACCGTTGAATTTGTAACATATTTGCCGGAACGCCAACCGTTACATTTTCAATCTCAATGTTTGCTTTTTGTTCTGCTTGTTTAATTGTTTCCTTAATTGTAGCAACAACTTGGTCAATGTCTACAATTACACCACGTGACAAGCCAGCGGAATGTGAACTGCCATAGCCAATAATATTTAATTGGCCTTTCATAAATTCTGCAATTACGACTTTGATCGAAGTTGTTCCGATGTCCAATCCTACATAAATTCCGGAATTTTCCACCTTTTGATCCTCCAATCCAGTTTTCTTTAATTAGTTTCAAGAAAAGTATCTTAATTTAAATTTTACCATACAAATAAACCAATTTACTACCTTTAATCAAGGGTTTCCGTGTTTTTTTCGAAAATATTAATTTTTACCATAAGGATATGAGTACGCCCCGACTTCGAGGTCAACAACACCCGTATAATTCATCTTCGAAACAATGCTTGGATAGTATTGCATTTTCTCTGCAAACGTATCAATTGAAGCAATTACTTGATTACCGTCATTCATATATAATTTGATTTTTCCCGGATCCGCCTTTGTCGGTTCAAGGTGAACTTCCGCAATTCCCTTTTTGACTTTGGCTGGCAACTTATCAAATTGCTTAGTCATCTCTAGAAGGCGATCCTTATTTTTAAAATTATAAAAAATCGGGTAATTTTCCTTCGGATTATTTGATCCATATTTATCGATCATTCCTGAAGACGTCAATTTGTAGTATTTATTGTTTCTTACGACATACCCAATCGTTGGATACTCCTCAACGTTGATTTTCACATGCGTTCCTTGATATTGAATCGTTGCCTTTTTTACAGAAGGAACTTTTTCGTGAATTTGGTTTTCAATCTTCGCGGTTTCAGGCCACACTCCAAACAATGATTCGTAGTAATGCAAGTTACTAGCCTTAACAACCGCCGTACGGGTTGCATCATCATTTGTATTTACTTGAAGTGAAAGAATTCTGCTAAACGGAAGAATGAAAAATAACGATACTGCAAACGTAATTCCAAAAACCGCAATCAATGCAATCGTTCCCTTCGCTAACCGTTGTTTCCGTAAACTGTTTGTTCGCGGAAGCTTTTTTACAAAAGAACGAGCCGTCGTTGGGCGGTGATGCTTCTTTGCTTGTTTGCGTTTTTTTTGTGCCTTTTCCCACGGAGTTAACTCGGCATTCGATTTTTTGAGCTTTTTCATCTTGATATCATTATCCCTCAGACTTATTTTTGATTAACCAAATCTTTTAATACATTATACAACCGATCGGCTGCATCCCGCACTCCTGCATCTGAAGCATTCTTCGCCATTTCACTTCGTTGGGCTGAGTCATTCATTAACTGGTCAACGGCATCAGCCAGCTTAGCTCCTGTTAATTCCTTTTCGGTAATCATTTTGGCAGCATTTTTGTTCACCAAACTCATCGCATTTTTAGTCTGATGGTCAGCTGTTACATACGGGCTTGGAATTAAAATTGAAGGAATCCCCAGTGCCGTAATTTCAGCTAAACTCGTTGCCCCTGCCCGGCCAACGATCAAATCGATTTCCGGAAGAATTTCAGGCATATTACTGATATATGGCTGAATTATCATATTTGATGGAATTTCCTTTTGGGCGGCCTGCTTTTTGATTTCATCATAATGAACCTGCCCCGTTACAAAAAGAACTTGGTAAGGCCGGTCCTTAAACTTTGAAGCCGCATCCAAAGCAGCCTGATTAATGCCTTCTGCTCCGCGTGACCCGCCAAAAATCAAAACGGTTGGATAATTATCCTTTAATCCGTATTCCTTTAACCGATTTTTATTTTCCATATGCGCAACTTGTTGTGCCCGTGGATTCCCGGTAAATACAATTTTGTTTTCAGGGAAATTCGAACGAACATCGTCAAAACAAATCGCAACTTTATCAACAAAATGACTTAAAAACTTGTTGGTTACTCCGGCAACGCTGTTTTGTTCATGAATAACGGTCGGAATATGCATCTGTGATGCCGCAAAAACGACTGATCCACAAACATAGCCACCGGTTCCAACAACAATATCCGGTTTAAATTCTTTAATGATCTTTTTAGATTCATGGATACTCTTCAAGAATAAATAAACCGTCTTAAAGTTTTCAAGTGAAAGTGAGCGTTTAAACCCTTGAATTTCAATTGTTTTAAAATCAATTCCCGCATCCGGAACGATTCGGCTTTCAAGCCCGCGATTGGTCCCAACATATAAGACCTTCGTTGTTGGATCTTTTTTCTTAGCTTCATCGATCAATGCAAGGGCTGGATAAATGTGTCCTCCAGTTCCACCGCCAGAAACTAATATCCTCATTTTGCTTCCTCCATTTTCTTGATCAAATCTTCAACTGCTTTAATATACTGATCACCGCGAACCTCAAACGTTGGCCATTGATCCCAGCTTGCACATGCTGGTGAAAGCAAAATTACATCGCCCGGCTTACTTAAACGGTATGCTTCAGGAACCGCCGTAACCGCATTTTCGGTTTTAACAATTTCCTTAATACCCGCTTGCTTTCCAGCATCAGCCATTAGATCTGCAGTTTCGCCAAAGACAACTAATGCCCGCACGTGCTTCCTGAAGTACGGAACCAGGCGATCAAACTTAAAGCCGCGATCAAGTCCACCTGCCAATAAGACAACCGATTGATTGAAGCCATCCAATGCTTTTTGAGTCGCTTCGATATCCGTTGCCTTCGAATCGTTATAAAACTTACGTTCATTAAAGGTTGTAACGTATTGCATCCGGTGCCGCACACCTGTGAATTGTTGTAGAACTTCTTTGATGTTTTCAGCTGATTGGCCCATCAACTTGGCAGCAGCAATTGCAGCAAGGGCATTTTCAACATTGTGTGATCCGGGAACCCCGATTTGATCAGCATCAATGATTTTTTCACCCTTAAAGTAAAGCACACCATCTTTTTCATATGCTCCCGCTTCAGTTTGATCTTCGCGTGAAAACGGAACAACGGTTGCTTGAGTATGCTTACTAAATTGCCGGGCTTCTTCGTTATCCCAGTTAACAACAAAATAATCATCTGCCGTCTGATTCATTAAGATCCGCATTTTGGCATTCACATAATTTGCGTGTGATCCGTGCCAATCTGTATGGGCTTCATAAATATTAGTCAAAACAGCAATGTGCGGATGTAACGTCTTAATTCCCATCAATTGGAAACTCGATAATTCAGTTACCATCACGTCATCGGCGGTCGCTTGTTGAGCAATTTGAGTTGTCGGAATTCCAATATTTCCGGCTGCGTAAGCCTTGCCCTTTGACCGGTTCCGGTTCAACATTTCCGTAATCATTGTTGTTGTCGTTGTTTTTCCATTAGTTCCGGTAATTCCGATCATGGTTGCATCTAAAACTTGATATGCAAGTTCTGGTTCCGTAATGACTGGAATTTTTTCCCCAATTGCCTTCGCAACTAACGGGTTATCGTACGGAACAACTGGATTCTTAACGACCGTCGTTGTTCCATCCAATAACTCAAGCGGATGACTCCCCGTAACAACCTTCACGCCAATCTTTTTAAGTTCATCAACTTGGGATTGATTGGGCTGATCCGTCTTGTCGTTGACAATTACCTGCGCTCCCAGCTTAACTAAAAGTTTAGCTGAATTTACGCCACTTTTCCCCATTCCGATTACAAGAACTTGTTTATTTTGGTAAGAACTAATGTTTTTCATGACAACTAACTTCTTCCTAATACTTTATAAAATTATCATTACTGAAATCACAGCGGCAATTAAGCCGACGATCCAAAAAACAATATCAATTTGCCATTCATTCCAGCCACACATTTCGAAGTGATGGTGAATTGGACTCATTTTAAAAATTCGTTTTCCAGTTAACCGGAAAGACGTTACCTGAAGAATTACACTTGCAGTTTCAATTACAAAAATAATTCCGATGACAAGCAACGACGGCTCATGGTGAACTAAAATTGAAACGGCTGCAAGCGCACCCCCAAGGGCAAGTGAACCCATATCACCCATAAAAATTTTTGCTGGTTTGTGGTTAAAGAACAAGAATGCAACTAATGCCCCCATTACAGCAACACAGAAAATCAGAACGCCAAATTGATCTTGGGCCCACGCAATAACTGCATATGCTCCAAAGGCAATAATTGATTGGCCGGCAACTAACCCGTCAATGCCATCCGTCAAGTTAACCGCATTTGAAAATCCGACTAACCAGAACATGACGAATAAGGCATAAAGAAATCCTAAATGAATTTCGTGACCAAAGAAACTAATTGAAAACGGAAAGCCTTCAAAGTAGTAAACTGCGAGAAAAACAATTCCGCCGAGAATCTGGCCGGCAAGTTTTTGCCATGGCTTTAATCCTTCGTTTTGTTTCTTCCATAACTTGATTGAATCGTCCCAGAACCCAAGGAAACCATACAAGATCAAGATAAAATCAAGTACTAAAACACTTGGGTTTAAGCATTTGTAAACAAGCGGGACAATAATGCCCGTTATCAAAATTACAAAGTTAAAGACGAAGCCCCCCATTGTGGGAGTCCCTGACTTTTTCTCATGCCACTTTGGTCCTTCTTCACGAATCATTTGGCCTTGCTTTTTTCGATGGGCATAATTGATAAACGCCGGTAAAAAGACCGCCGTTAAAATTAAACTCATGCAAAATGGAAATAATAATTTAATGAACGTCATCTCTATTTCTCCTTGTTTTATTGCAATGCAATGTTAACTTGCTGATTCTTCGTTACAACCGTATTTGGTGAAACACTTTGGGACTTTACAAATCCGGTTCCATCAAAATGAACCTTGATTCCTAACATGTTTGCAAGGTTGCTTACATCATTCCGTGACCATCCCGTCATATCTGGAATCGTCTTTGCACCATTTGTAACAAGAATGACCTTTGAACCCTTCATAATTGTTTGACCTGCAGCAACGGATTGCTGGTTGATCTTTACCCCGTTACCACAAACAATTACGTTTGCGCCGGTCTTTTCTAATTCTTGTTTAGCAGTTGCAATGCTTAATCCCTTAACGTTTGGAACCTTATTGTTTTGATTTGAACCATTTGAACTGTCATCTTGCAATGCCTGTTTCATCATTGGATTGAAGACCGTTGCAAGGGCCTTAGTTGCAGCCCCTTCATTTCCAAACGTTTGCGGTTGTTGCATTGTAATATACAATACATACTTCGGATCATTCAACGGGGCAACCCCAGCAACGGAGAAGATATAATTCATATCACCAGTAAGGTATCCGCCGCCCTTTGGATTGGCAATTTGAGCTGTCCCAGTTTTAACCCCGACATTATAACCGTTGATTTTGTATGCTTGACCTGTCCCATTTGGATCAGTAATAACATCCTGCATCATTCCTAAAACCTGTTTAACGGTTGATGCCGTTACCGGATGACCAACCACTTTTCGTTTTGAACGGTATACGGTCTTTCCAGTATTCGGATTAACGATCTTTTTAATTAATCGCGGTTGAACCATTTCCCCGTTATTGGCCAGCATTGAAAAACCTTGCATCATTTGCATGACCGTTACATCAATACTTTGACCATAGGCTGTATTGGCTTGATCGATTGGATACTTGTAACCAATCGCACCGCTTGCTTCAGTTCCTAATCCTGGCCCATTTACGGCTTTTAAGAAACCAAATGATTTCAAATAGCGTAACCAGCGTTTAGCACCCATTTGTTGTTCCAAGTGGGCCATCCCAACGTTAGATGACCGAATGAATGCTTGCCGGTATGTGATTGGCCCCCAACCATTGCGGTCCCAATCATAAACATACGCTCCGTCAATGTCATATCTTCCCGACATAAAGGTTGCATTTGGATTATAGATTCCACTGTTAATTGCAGCTGCCATTGAGAAAATCTTCATACATGAACCCGGTTCATATGCCGATTCAGTCAACGTATTCGTCCATGAATTGTTTAACCCCACCCGTGTTTGAGCATTAAACGTTGGGCGTTGAGTTGCCGCAATAATTTCACCCGTTTTAGCATTCATCAAAACGGCATCCATATTCTTTGGATGATATGCTTCTTCAGCCTTGGTCATCAAGGTTTCCAAATAGTTTTGCAAATGTCCATCAAGGGTCGTATAAACGTTATCCCCGTTTTTAACCGGCCGGGCAACGGCCTTTGTCCATGGTAATTTGGTTCCCTCAATATCGGTCTGTTCGCTTTTGACCCCGTTTTGTCCTGCTAATTCAGAATTATAGTTCTTTTCAATTCCCATAATTCCGAGGAGTTTGCCATTTTCATTTTCAGCTAATCCAATCAAATGCGAAGCAAACGTTCCATTCGGATATAACCGGGCTTCGGATGGCGTGAAGTCAATCCCGGGAATATGCGCTGCTTGGATCCGTTTTTTAGTTTCAAGCGAGATGTTCTTCCCAGCTGATCCAAGTTCAACTTGATAAACATCTGGATCTTTGGGTGACAAAATCTTCTTGATTTTTGAATACGATGCTCCAAGATTTTCGCTTAAAACTTTTGCTGCCTTATCCTTTTCTGAGACCTTTAAGTAGGCTGGCTTCCCGTCAAATGTCCGGGCTTCCTTTGAAAGGACAACGTATACGGAATATGTGGTTGTATCTTCAGCAATTACCTGATCATTCGCATCATAAATCGTTCCCCGTTTAGCTTTGATTTCAGTTCGTTTTGCATACAACTGTTCCACTTTTTGACGCAAATTAACGCCGTCAGCACGATGAAAAATGCCGACATAAAAAAAGCGGAAGATAATCAATACAAAAACACTGAGAACTATGAAAAAGATCAGTTTTCCAAATTGCTTGCTATCTTCTGTATTTTCTTCTATCTTGCGCTTATTTTGATTATTCATTATTTAGTTACATTCCTTGTATTTTGTTCATTCAATGAAAGGCCATCTTTCTTAGCGATTCCCATTAAACGCGAACGACTTGAAAGTTCACTAATTTCTTGGCGAATATTTGAATTCTTACTGTTAAGCTTTGTTACTTGCGTTGTAACAGCTTGTAAATCGCTTTGCGCCGTATTAACGTGAATTGACGATGAAATCGTAACGCAACCGAGCAATGCTGCCCATCCTAATGAAACACATACGGCTAACCGTTCCCGCCGTTTAAATTTTTTCTTTTGGATATCGAGCGGATCGATTTGTGCCGTCGTTTGTTTCCTAATATTTGAATGATTTACAATTTTGCGTGCTGTTTCAGCCATCCTATTCACAACCCCATATTCTCTTATTTTATTCGTTCAATAACGCGCAACTTCGCAGAATGTGCGCGGTGATTTGTTTCAATTTCGCTTTTAGTTGGTAAAATCGGCTTGCGATTAACCAATCGATAATCAACTTCCATGCCTTGCGGAATAACTGGTAATCCCTGTGGTAAATCTGGTAAACTGGTCTTCTCTTTAAACATGCTCTTCACAAGTCGATCCTCAAGTGATTGGAAGGTAATTACACTTACTCGACCATCAACATTTAACATTTCAAGGACTTGTTCCAATGAAGTTTCAAGGGCTCCAAGCTCATCGTTAACTGCAATTCGTAAAGCTTGAAAAACTCTTTTGGCGGGATGACCACCTGTCCGGCGTGCCCGGGTAGGAATTCCCGCTTTGATGACTTCAACCAATTCCGTTGTGGTTTGAATTGGTTGAAGCTGACGCTGTTTTTCAATCTTGCGGGCAATCGATTTGGCAAACTTTTCCTCACCGTAACGTGAGAAAATCCGAACAAGATCGTTAAACGACCATTCGTTGACGATCTGCTTCGCAGTTAAGGCTTGGCCTTGATCCATCCGCATATCCAGCGGAGCTTCAAGTTTATAACTAAACCCGCGTTGAGCAACATCAAACTGAGGTGATGAAACTCCAAGATCATAAACCGCCCCATCAATTTTAGAAACTCCAAAATCATTAAGACGTTTCTTAATATTCCGAAAATTATCCTTAACTAATGTTAGTTTCCCACTTTGAAGTTGATTGTCAAGGGATTTTTGATTATATTCAATCGCCGTTCGATCCTGATCAAAGGAAAATAATCGTCCATTTTCATTTAATTGAGATAAAATTTTCCGGGTATGACCGCCACCGCCTAAAGTACAGTCAACATAAACCCCGTCTGGCTTGATTTTTAAATTTTCAACTGCTTCATTTAGCAAAACCGTTACATGTTTAAACTCAGCCATAATCTCTCCTAAAATTCAAAGTCAATCATATTTTCCGCAATCTCATCAAAGTTTTCTTCGGCTTCATCAGTAAATGAGTTCCACCGTTCTTCTGACCAAATTTCAAAGCGGTTTGATACCCCAACGATCACACATTTCTTTTCTAATCCAGCGTGTGAACGTAAAGTTTTCGGAACATTGATCCGTCCTTGCTTATCAAGTTCACTTTCAGTTGCTGCCGAATAAAAGAAACGCACGAACGAACGTGCATCGCGTTTATTAAGAGGTAATTTTTTCAGTTTTTCTTCAAGGACACGCCATTCATCCATTGGATATCCAAAAAGACATCCATCCAATCCACGAGTGATTACAAATTTCGAACCAAGCTGATCACGAAATTTTGCCGGAATAATCAACCGACCCTTTGAATCGATCGAATGTTGAAATTCACCCATGAACACGTGTCCTCACCACCTTCTAATTACCTTCATTTAACATCTTACCACATTCCCCCACTTTCAACCACTTAGTATTGAACAAAAACCACCTAATAAAAATTAAGTTTTTATTACAACGCTTTTTGACATTGAAACATTGTAAAACGAGTGCTTTTATCGCCTAAAACCAATCAAAAAAAGACTGGGATGACATCCCAGTCTTTTTTCTCCTTTAATTGAAAAACGATACTACTTTAAAAATCAGTAACACACAGTATGTTCCTAGAAATAAAATATCAGCAACCCGCCAAAACTTAATCAAAAACTTCTTATATAGGATCTGGCCTTCCATTAGCGCATACAAAATCGTCATGATCAATCCGTAAGCTGACAATCCGCAGATCAAAAACGGAATAATTGATAGCCCCATCACATCTTGCGAAAGAAAGTGAATTGAAACCAATAAGAACAAACTCATCACATCAAGCCGTTTGAAATTTTTTAATTGTTTTCTGAAAAACCTCTTTTTCAAAAGGGTGAGGATCAACCACACCAAAATTAAAATCAATAATTGGACGTACCATTCTTTAATCATTTCATACCCTCATTTAAAAAAAACTCTGCATTCAATTATATAAACTCTGATTATAATTTTCAATTTTAAATTGAATCTTGGTTTGACACTCCGAATTATCAACGGTATAGTAACTTGTGTAATTGATATTAAAGGATGATTTATTGTGGCAAAAAAGAAAAAGAAAAAATCAACTTTCCAAAAGGTCACCATGGTCGTTGTGTGGTTAATGTTAATTTTTACGATCGGTGCGGTTATTTTTGGTGCATTCGGTAGTCTTTTCAATTTATAAAAATAAAAAACGGTTTTCGACTGAAAACCGTTTTTTTATTACTTTCCTTTCTGCAACTTCATTGCCTTTTCAAGCGTCCGCTCAACCAAAACAATTTGACCATCAACGATTGGCATTCCATCGACCGGTTCCCGTTCCTGTGCAAGCGACAATTCAGTACATCCTAAAATTACTACGTCACACTTTCGCTCATTGATCATTGTTTTAACCAATCCGTGGAATAACTGCCGATCAACAAAATCATGTTCCTTAATATCCGTATAAATCAATTCATCGGTTTTAGCCTGAATTGCATCCGTTGGGCCAACAAATTCATACCCAGCTTTTTTAATTTCATTCTCATAAACATGATCTGCAATCGTTCCATGAGTTGCTAACAATCCAACCCGTTTGGCTTTCGGATACCTATTTCCAATTTCCTTAACTGCTTCTCGCGGCATATGAAGGATCGGAATTTTCGTTAACTTTTGCAAGTCATCATAGAAATAGTGAGCCGTATTACATGGGATTGCAAAAAATTCCGGATTCAATTTTGCCTGTTGCCGAATGTCTTCGGCTAAATCAGGGTATGGACTTGGTTTCGAATTATCCAAAAGATAAGCCGTCCGATCCGGAATCGTTGCATGGTTCAGCAAAATATAGTCAAGATAATCTTGATCACAACTTGCCGGAATTCGCTTATTTAACTGATGAATAAAGCTTTCCGTTGCCATCGTGCCCATTCCACCAATAATCGTAAAGAACTTCTTCATTCTGATCATCCTTTGTTTTCTTTGAAGTAACGGTTGAAATTCTTAGTGTAAATGTGTTCCATCCACTTTAAGAGTGTCCATCGTTTAATATTCATGTCCTTATCATAACGGTATGTCATGCCATAACGTTTATGGTCGATCAAATCAAGCGCCCGTTCCTTATCGCCGTTTTGACGCGCATATTTCTTGAAGACCTTAACGGGAACTCCAAGCCAGAGTTGATGTTTATTGGCATCCTTGTTTCCATATACCGTTTCGGCGTCTGCAAGATCCTTAGTGACGTAATCACGAACAACCCATTGAGCAAGGTTATAGCCATTCAGGGTTACAAAGAAACTGCTCCGTCCTTGCCGCAAATTGATTTCAAACAATTTATACGTGTTGTCGCGTGAGTCATACTTCATATCAAAGTTTGCATAGCCGGTAAACTTGATATCTTCCAAGAACTTTTGGAAACGTTGATAAATGTCTTTATTATATTCAGGCAAAATTGCAACGTAATTTCCAATTGCAGATGGTGACGGATCTTCCAATAACGGGTGGCCTAAACACATCATTTTAACATGGTGATTTTGATCAACATAGGCGTTCAACACCCGCATATTACTATCGTCACCTGGAATAAAGTCTTGTAAAATGAAATCTGATTCATATCCATTCGTATAGGCCTTTTGTAAAATTTCATCTAATTCAGGCCGTGATTTTACCCGATAAGCTTTCTTCCGCCCATCAAAATGAATGTCGACCCATTCAACACTGTTTGATGGCTTTAAAGCCACCGGATAATCAAATGGTTGTTCAATTGGTTCATCACTAGCCCACATTTCTTTTGTAATGACTTTGGTCTTCGGATATGGCAAGTTATATTGATCACAGATTTCATAAAATGATTCTTTTTTATTCAACCTTTTCAACAAGTCAAAATCAATGTACGGACACACAAAAACGTCGCTTAATTCGGCTTTATGTTTGGAAATCAATTCGGCATAACCATCCCCGCAGCCAATTAAAATTACTGGCTCTTGGTGGTCACGGTACCGTTCCTTGATTTTAAGCATTGAATTGATCCATTGGGGATCGTCAGCAAAGCCGTCAATTAATTCCAAGTCAACGATTTTGGTAAATCGCGTTGGTGCTAATTGTTGTTCTGCAAATGCTTTAACCGGTTTGCCCGTTAATTCATAAAACGAACGTGCCATTCCATATACGTTAAAGTCGCTTCCTAATAAAACTGGTGTAAAATCTGGTAAATTACTGTTCATCTTCTAATCCCTTCATAACATTTTTTGCAACATTTAAATCATTTGGATATGGGGTATCAACTCCATTGATCTTTTGATACTTGTCTTCTCCCTTGCCAGCCAGAACAACCACGTCATTCGGCTTTCCCATTTCAATCGCCCTTTTAATCGCTGTTGCCCGATCCATTTCAAAAATAACCTGGACCCGTTGATGGTCGATATAATGGTCAATTTCTTGGGCAATCTTCATTGGATCTTCATATCCTGGATCATCGCTTGTCAAAATTGCTACATCCGCACCTTGACTTAACGCCTTACCAAAGCCTTCGCGCCGTGAGACTCCCTTATTCCCGGTTGACCCCACAACAACGATCAGCCGTTCAACTTTCCGTTGGGCTTTCAGGAATTCAAGCAAGGCATGGAGACTTGCATAGTTATGGGCATAATCGATATAGACTAATCCATGGTTCTTGGTTTGAACCATCTCCATTCGGCCAGCCACCTTGACATGCTTTAATCCTTCAACCGCATCCGTTTGCGTTGCATTGCCAAGAACAGATGCAATAATCGCTGCGGTTGCATTGCCTTCATTATAGTCTCCTGGAATTGCAATCGAGTAAGTCCCTTCAAGTTGAAGATTATTGGCCTTAGACGTTAAGGCATGCAATCTAAACTGACTATCAAGCAGTGTTTCTTGAAGATTTTCGATTTGGATATCGATTGGATTTCCATCCGGAAGAGTCCGACTTTCAGTATGCGTGAATGTCAATAACCGGTCTGATTCAACATCCGATTTAGCCGCATAATAGATATCTTTAAAATGCTCCGTATCAACATTTAAAATACAATAATCGGAGTTGGCAAGGATCTGTTCCTTGCAGAACAGATAATCTGCAAACGTTGGGTGTTCATTTTCGCCGACATGGTCCGGTGAGATATTAAGAAAAATCCCAACATTATAATGGAGGCTATAAACGCGATTCTTTTTGTACGCCTGCGATGAAACTTCCATCACTAAATGCGTCATTCCGTTATCAACGGCCCGACGCATATCACGAAACAGATCAAGCGATTCCGGAGTCGTCAAATTTGATTTGAATGTATCTTCTGGTTGTTGCCCCACAACCCGGTTCACGGTTGAAAACAATGCCGTTTTCTGAGCAGTTGTTTGATCGAGAATTCCCTTTGCAAAATAAGAACTCGTCGTTTTTCCTTTTGTGCCAGTAATTCCAATTACAAATAAATCATTTTGGGGGTAACCATAAAATGCAGCCCCTAAAAGCGCCATCGCCTTTTGAACATCCGTTACGATCAAAAAAGAAGTTTGACCATCATCAACATACTTTTCTTCTGCAACGTAGCCGGTTGCACCATGATCGATTGCATCTACAAGATATTCCCTTTTAAAGTTTCCTTTACAAAAGAATAATGTATCCTGCTCAACCTGCCGCGAATCATACGTGACATGTTCAAAATTACTTTTTTGGCCGGTAAATTGCTCTTTCAGCAAATGGTGTTCTTTCAGTAAAATTTGCGCATCTTCCAAATTAATCGCCATGTTCTCACCTTCACTCAAGTCCACTAACTTCTTGACTTTAATTTTGCCATAAATTTAATCAAAAATAAAATGAAGTGGCATTCGTTAATTTCAATTTAATAGGTTTTATTTTATCACATTCTGCTTCCGGACTACTTTAAATATTGCGCAAAAAATGCGCCGACTTTTGCCTTGTATGCCTGATAGTGATTTTCTAATGAATGGGCATGACCGGTATTTTTAGTGATCCAAATTTCCTTTGGTGCTTTCGTTGCATGGTAGTTTTGGTAAACCATGTAAGTGCGGACAAAATCATCCTTATCACCATGAATAAATAAAATTGGAAGCTTATCCTTTGCCAGTTGTTTTAATGTATTCGCATCATTAAAGTTGAACCCAATCATCGGTTGGGCCAAATATGCTCCCCCAGCCAAGATCGGTCTCGCTGGAATATGAAAATCATGCGTGATCACATCATAAAATTCTTGGTGAATACTGCTAAAACCGCAGTCTTCTACCACACACTTGACTTGCGGTGGAAGTTTCTGACCACTGACATTCATCACGGTTGCACCGCCCATACTTACACCAAAAAGGCCAATTTCAACGTTTGAACCTTCGCGATCAATAATTTGATGAATCCATTTGACATAATCTAACCGATCAAGCCATCCAAATGAAAGATACTTGCCGCCGCTGCGCCCGCTTCCCCGACCATCAGGAGCTAAAACGTTGTATCCTAATTGATGAAACATTTTGATGTAACGGGCCATCAATCGTGAATTTTCATGCCAACCATGGGCAACCACAATTGTTTTATTTGTTTTTTCAGCTGCTGGAACATACCGCGCAACTAACTTAATATCCTTGTTACCGACTGCCGTTTCATGCCAGGTTTGTTGCGGTGTCTTATTGAGCCACTCAATGGCTTCGCGGGTCGGTTGATCTGGCGTCTTCGTCTTTCTTCCAAACCCGTAGTTAATAAAATAAAAACAAATTCCAAGGTAAATTACAATTACCGCAATTAAAATTCCAATCAAAATTTTCAGCCATCGACGGCTTTGCTTTCTCTTCTCTGCCATTTTCACTTCTCATTCTCTCTTTCTCAAAAATTAAAACGAAAAAGGACATTTAGATTTAATTGCCTCCAAATGCCCTTTAAATCAAATTTATTTTCTCTTAAACCATTCTGTAACTTTCTCAAAGAATCCTTTTTTCTTCTGTTCCTTAAGGGACATCAACGGCACCGTTTCACCTTCAAGTCGCCGTGCAATGTTGCGGTATCCCTGTCCCGCAGCACTCTTTTCGTTTAAAACGACCGGTTCGCCTTTATTTGATGAACTGATCACGTCTTCGTCGTCAAAGACAATTCCTAACAGCTTAATTGACAAATGCCGGGTGATTTCATCAACATCCATCATGTCGCCATCGTTCACCATGTGTTTTTTAATCCGGTTAATAATCAACATTGGAGCTTCCTTTAAGTCCTTCTGTTCCAATAAACCAACAACCCGGTCTGCATCACGAACAGATGAAATTTCCGGAGTTGAAACGACAATTGCTTGATCGGCACCCGCAACGGCGTTCATAAATCCTTGTTCAATTCCTGCTGGACAATCAAGCAAAATATAATCAAAGTCTGGGCGTAACTCTTCAACGATTTTCTTCACTTCTTCAGGTTCCAGTGCACTTTTATCCGTATTTTGAGCAGCTGGAAGAAGGAAAAGCTTGTCATCAAACCGCTTATCTTTAATCAATGCTTGGTGCAATTTGGCGCGTCCCTGAGCAACATCAACAATATCATAGATAATTCGATTGTCGAGTCCCAGAACAACGTCAAGGTTCCGCAATCCAATATCAAGGTCGATCAAACAAACTTTTTTATCCATTAATGCCAAAGCTGTTCCCAGGTTAGCAGAGGTCGTTGTTTTCCCTACCCCACCTTTTCCTGAAGTAATTACAATTGATTTTCCCATAATTAAAATCCTCCAAACTTGGCATAAATTTTAGGCCTTAATTTCTTCAATTCATCCATTCTCAAATATGCGAGCTTATGTAAATCATTTACAAAAACGACTGGCTTTGATTCATCCGGTTGGACTTCATCGTCAAAAATCGTGACTAAATCGGCAATTCGAACCTGTTGGGTATGGGTAACATCTCCAACAATTACCGCCGAATTATTATCTGGGAAACCAGCTGAAACAATTCCTTCAGTCTTTCCTAAAAGATAAACATTTCCAGTTGCCTGAAGGATTCCGCCTTCATGGATCGTCCCCATAAAGAGGACGTCCCCGTCAATTGTCTTAACCTGCCCATTCCGGATAATATCCGCATTCACATGAATCATGTTCTTTTCAATAATTGCCGCTGCATCATCTTTCAAGATAACATCAGATTTAATGCGGTGAATTGAAAATAGCGGATAGTTTGCAAAAATATCTTCAATTTTCTTCTTTTCGTCCGCTGACAACAACCGGTTACCCGTTTGAATCTTAAAGTCAACCTGATCAGCATCAAACTTTGAATTATCCTTATAAAGCTGGTCTAACAGTTGTTTGAGTTCGTGTTCAATATCGCTGAACTTTGCGGCACTTCGAAGAACGATCTCATATCCGTCTTTATGTCCTTTAAGTGAAATTGCTTCGTTTGCCAAGTCGCTCACCTCTTTTAATTACTATGAATATTTGAGAAAAAGTTTTTTAAGTGGGTAATATAAAACCACATACAATGCTAAGTTAAATGCCAAAGTCGGTCCTAAAGTTCTTCCGATAAAATCAACGATCGACACTGACGTCTGCCCAACGATCAAATTCATTCCATATGAAAGAGCCGTTAAAACGGTAATATCAATTAAATAAATTAACAGCAATACAATAAATGAAGGTTCAAAGTATTGCATAATCCACCGTGTAATATAAATCATTAACGGAAAAAGAACTAAGAAAACTCCAATTATGCCGGTATAAAACATGTCGTACATCAAGCCTGCAAAAATCGCCCACGGAATGATGTGATCCACTTCGCCAAAACAAACCGCCATAAAGATCCATAGGAAGACCGTCCGGCATTCAACAAACGTCGTTGGGGTGATCATCCACCCTGACCAAACGTGCGTCAACGTTCCATCCAAAAAAATTGCAAGAATCAATCCGAGTGGAAAGATGTATCTCATTTTAGGAATTCGCATAGTGCACCTCTAATCTTGCCGTTTCGCAACCGTTACAACGTTTAAGTTCGTCATGTCAGCTGCCGGCTTAATGTAAATCTTGGTTGGAAGTCCTGCTTGTTGGTTAACGACCTTTTCGACCGTCCCGACAAATAATCCTTTAGGCGTCGTTCCGCCTAAACCAGAGGTAATGACTTGGGTTCCCTTCTTTACATTTTCCTTTGAAGTAATTTGCCCCATGACCAATAAGTTTGTATCCGTATCATAACCCGTGATCAAGCCGTTTACAGTCTGCCCATTATTATCAATCAATTGAACTGCAAACCGGTCAGCCGCATCATCCTGGGTTGTTACCAATTCGACCTTACTATTATTCCTATTAACTTCCATAACGCGGCCAATCAACCCTTTATCAGAAACAACGGCTGAGCCCTTGGTAATTCCTGCATTTGATCCTTTGCTGATTACAATTTGGTTTTGCCAGGTCGAAGGTGAACGCGAAATAACATAGGTCAAAATATCAGTATATGATGTCAAGCTTTTATTCAATGATAACTGTTGCTTTAATTGCTTATTTTCTTGCTTTAAAGTTTCATTTTCAACTTGAAGGGCATTCATTGAATCCAACTTCTTTTTCAACTGCACATTTTCTTGGTATGTATCCGTCAAATTTGAAACAGAACCCGTCATCCGTGAAATTCCCTCAACTGGAGCATTTACAACCTTATCAACGACTCCGGCAGCACTATTCCCAATATTTTGAATAAAGGAAGGGGTCGAACGATCATTCCGAACAAAAATTGAAAATGCAATCAATAAGAACGCGATAATTAACGATACCATTGTAATAACAAGTTTCTTATTGAAAAATGGTTTTTGCATTTAAAATCCTCCTCAAAATAAAAACCGTATCATTTTAACCCGCGATGATACGATTTTTAATTGCCATGTTATTTCTTCATTACATCAATATTCTTTAATGATTCACCTGTACCAATGGCAACACAATCTAGTGGTTCTGAGGCAACAAATACTGGAACCTTCGTTGCTTCTGAAATAACTTCTGGTAAATGTCTTAATTGTGCTCCGCCACCAGTTAACACAATTCCGTGATCAATAACATCGGCAGCAATTTCAGGAGAAGTTTCTTCCAACGTTTCCTTGATTGCTGTAATAATTGCTTGAACAACTTCTTGAATTGCCTTCGCAACATCTTCAGGCTTAATTTCAACCGTTTGCGGCAACCCGCTAATTAAGTCACGACCCCGAACGCTTTGACTATCTAATTCTTTAGCAGCCTCAACTGAAGCTGAAGCAACGTCGATCTTCAATTGTTCAGCTGTTCGTTCACCGATCAACAAATTATAATGTTGCCGCACATATGCTGTGATTGCCTCATCAAGCTTGTCTCCAGCCATGCGAATCGAGCGGCTTGATACGATCCCGCCTAATGAGATCGTTGCAACGTCCGTTGTTCCACCACCGATATCAACAACCATACTTCCGGTTGGATCCATTACAGGAAGGCCGGCACCGATCGCAGCTGCAAACGGTTCTTCAATTACATATGCATCCTTTGCCCCTGCGACCTTCGTTGCATCGATCACGGCCCGCTTTTCAACTTCAGTTACTCCACTTGGCACACAAACCATTACGTCTGGCCGGCCTGAATGAGGTTCAAGTGATTTATCAATATAGTATTTCATCATTGAAACCGTCGTATCATAGTCGGCAATTACCCCATCTTTCATTGGGCGAATCGCAACAATGCTTGCTGGCGTTCTTCCAATCATTGCGCGTGCTTCTGAGCCAACGGAAACGATTTCGTCTGTCTTTGTGTTCTTTGCAACCACTGATGGTTCACGTAATACAATGCCCTTTCCTTCTGAAAAAACAATTGTGTTCGCTGTTCCAAGGTCGATTCCAATATTTCTTGCACCAAATCCGAACACTCTTTCTCATCCCTTCGTCCGCTTAATTTAATATTTAGTAAAATTATACCACAGTTAAAATTAATTAAATAGCACTAAAATCAATCGTTCAGTTCGCCATTCAACGGTTCAACTTCGACAGCTTGCATTCCCCGTTTACCTTCAATTTCGACAAACTGAACCCGTTGTCCTTCATCAAGGGTCTTAAAGCCCGGAGTGATAATTGCTGAAAAATGAACAAATAGATCTTTTCCCCGATCATCCGGGGTAATAAAACCGTATCCTTTTTGTTTATTAAACTGATGAACTGTTCCCGTTAACATGATTGACCTTCTTTCTTTACGCAACAAAATTCTATCATATCAAATTTTGATAAACAAGAAATGGTTAATGATATAATGGAAGCATCATTTTAAAGGAGAAAACAAATGACCAGCATTATTTTCATCACACTTATCGGATTTTGTGCAGCAATTATTCAAACAACTGGTGGTTTTGGATTTGGCTCTCTCTTTGTTCCGCTCGTTTCAATGATTGTTGCCTATCGTTATGCAACTTTTATTTCAATTATTACATGTATGTTTTTACAAATCTCAATTATTATTAAATATTTCAAAAAGATTCAATGGCAATTGATCATTGCCCCCGCTATTATTTCATTTTTTACTTCATATCTTGGAATCCATCTGATGGTTGGCTTCTCATCAAAAACAATGGCGGTTCTTCTTGGAATTTTTCTTTGGATCCTCGCGATTTACTTAATTTTAATTGCGCCAAAAGTTCGACTAAAGAAGAATATTTGGGCTGAACTCGGTGTCGGCGCGGTCAGCGGATTTACCGGCGGAATGTTTGCGGTCGGCGGCCCGCCAATGGTTGCTTACTACGATTCCGTCATTGATGATCCGGTTACATACCAAGCAACAATCCAAACATTTTTCTTTTTAACTTCGATTGCGATGGTGACCGAAGACATCCTCTGCATTCACTTATCTTCAAAAATCGGCATCCTCGCCCTTTTCGGAATCATCGGTTGCTTGGTTGGAACTTTTGTTGGAACGAAAATTTTACAACGGATTTCAATGAAAACCGTTCGCAAAATCGCCTACATCGTAATGCTGCTCGCCGGGACATACAACTTGGCGAAGGGAATCTTTTAAATTAATTGCGCTTCCCGAAAACTGAAGTAATTATTTTTACCAATAATAATGTGGTCGAGCAATTCAATTCCTAAAAGCTCACCACACTTCACCAAACGATCAGTTAGTAACTGGTCGTTTTTTGATGGCTCCGGTTTTCCACTGGGATGGTTATGCGCAATAATGATTCGTGCCGCCGTAAACTGAATTGCTAACTGAAAAATTTCGCGGGGATGAACCGTGGCACTATCAAGCGTTCCCTTAAAGATTTCTTTCTCATGAATGATCTGATTTTTCGTATCCAATAGCACGCCATAAAGGACCTCTTGCCGGTTAAATTTCAATTTTTCAATTAAATGGTTTCCAATCATTTGACTGGAACCGACTTGTCCTAAAACAAGCGGTGGCCGCTGCCGACATCGCTTTACAAACTCGCAGACCACCTGCATCCTTATCGCTTTTGTTTGATTATTAAAGTATCTTTCCCAATCGGTTGCAGTCAGGTAACTAATGTGGGTCAAATCAAAATTTTCTGTAAAAAATTGATCTGTCAGTTGCGAAACCTTTCGCGGCGCACAAAACTGCGAAAGTAAAAGTCCAAATAGTTCCCGGTCACTTAACTTAGTTGCTCCATAACGTTTGATCTGCTTTTCTAAATAATCAGCTCGAATTTGATTGGTTAACGTCATTCAAAAACACCTCCATTTACAAATTCGCAAATGGAGGTGTTTTTTAATCTTTAATAAAATCAATCACCGCATTTAAGTCCGGTTGAATCGTTAACGTGTGTTTCCGTTCAAATTCTTCCGGTTGAATATAATCCGGCACCATAATCACTGGGATTTCAGCCCGGTTAGCCGCCTTGATTCCATTGGTTGAATCTTCAATGATGATCGTCTTTTCTTTGTCTGGCCGCCCCGCCTTTTCCCATGCTTTTAAGAAAATTGCCGGTGAAGGTTTGGACTTTTGAACATCATTCGCTGAAACAATAAAATCGAATCGGTTTTCAAAATTCGTTTCTTTAAGGTAAAAATCAATATCTTCCCGATAATTGCTCGAGGCCAATCCATATGGAATATGATGATCTTCTAAATAGCGAGCTAAATCTAAGAAACCCGGTTTAAATTTCAACATTCCTTCTTTTACGACCGGAAGGATTTCATCCCGGCTTAATTCCAAAAAGCGTTTGATCAATTCAGGATCGCCGTAATCTGCGACCATCTGGTTATACATTAGGTCATAGCCGCCACCAATAAACTGTTTATAGTAATCAAATGTGAATTCAAATCCCAATTTTTGAGCTGCTTTTTGGTCAGCAGCAAAATACATCTTTTCAGAATCGTATACGACCCCATCCATATCAAAGATCATTGCATCAATTTTCATTTTCATTCTCCTCATCATTTACAAAGTAATGGCGCACTTCTGAAATAAAGTAAAGCGATCCGGTAAACAGCAAAATATCATTTTCATCCATCGTTTGGACCGTATCAACCAACGCCTGTTGCCACTGGGCAGCAACATTCACTTGCGGAAATTCGTCTTTAACCTTTTGCGGATTGATGACCGGGCGTGGACTATTGAAACGGGTCACCGTGATTTCAACGTTTGCCAATTCCAACAGTTCCGTCAACATCTCTTTCGGTTGCTTATCAGCCAAAATTGACGTAATGATGTGAATCTGCCGATCATGGAACCGGTCCTTTAATAGTTTTGCAATCTTTTTGACTGCCTGAATGTTATGCGCTCCGTCTAAAACAATCAGCGGTAATTCATTTACGCGTTCAAACCTTCCGGGCCACCTCGTTTGGGCAAGCGCCCGCTTAACATCTGCATCTTGCAAATTCCAATGTTCGCTTTCAGCCAGCAGCTCAACTGCCGTAATTGCCAAAGCCGCATTCGAAACTTGGTAATCCCCCATCATTTCAAGATGCAGATTTTTAAGATGATTTTCGCCAAAATCATAATTAAAATTTTCACCCCAACCGTTATTGGGTAACAACGTTGTCTTGATTTGGTCATTAACCTTATATACGGGAGCATTCATCCGCTGGGCTTTTTCCGTAATGACTGCCAAAAGGTCATCTGGCAGATCAGCAACCACCACCGGCGTATCCTGTTTAATTATTCCCGCTTTATTTCGGGCAACGTCTTGCAATGTCGGACCAAGATACTTTAAATGGTCCTCCGCTACTCCAGTAATAACCGATACCAATGGCTGGATAACATTTGTTGAATCATATGTTCCACCTAGTCCAACTTCAATTACCGCGTAATCAACTTGTTGTTCTGCAAAATACTTGAACATAATTGCCGTATCGATTTCAAATTCGGTCGGCCCGCCGCCACGGTTTGCCCAATCATTATCCATTTGCGCAACAACTGGCTGAATTTCACTTACTATTTGAACTAAATCATCATCCGGAATCATTTCACCGTTAATGCAAATGCGGTCATTGAACTTGATAATGAATGGTGAGGTAAACGAACCAACCTTAAATCCGTTTTCAATTAAAAGTTGTCGAATGTAAGCCGTCGTTGACCCCTTTCCATTGGTCCCCGTTACATGAATCATCTTAAGTTTTTGTTGCGGATCACCTAACCGCTTGCAAAAATCGCGCATTCGATCAAGCGTCGGAATCTTTTTGAATTTCGTCCGACCATGAATAAACGCCAAGGCATCCTGATAAGTTAACTGTTTCACGCTGAATCCCCTTCTTGTATCATTTCCTTCATTATATAAAAAGAGAAGATTGAACTTCAATCTTCTCTTTCAAATTATTTATCCAATTCAGCTTGTAATTGGCTGATCCGATCATTAGTTGATGCAAGTTTTTCCTTGTAGTTCGCAAGTTTTTCACGTTCTTTGCCAACCACTGCTTCTGGTGCATTTGCAACAAACTTTTCATTGCCCAGTTTCTTTTCACCGCGCGCAACTTCTTTTTCAAGTTTAGCTGCTTCTCCTTGAAGCCGTTTGATTTCTTCGTTCAAGTCGATCAAATCAGCAAGCGGCAAGTAAACTTCGGCCCCGGTGATCACCGATGTCATTGCTAATGCAGGGGCTTCAACATCCGCATTGATCTCTAAGTGCTTTGGATGACAGAAACGTTGAATGTAATCAACATTGTCTTCGAAGATCTTCTTGGTTTCGTCGTCCTTAGTCTTAATTAAAATATCAATTGCTGATGACATTGGAGCATTTACCTCTGCCCGACTGTTCCGAACAGACTTGATCAATTCGATCAAGTTTTCCATTTGCCGTTCAGCATCTTGATCATCAAATTCAGCGTGAACCTCAGGATACTTTGCAACCACAATTGATTTGCCTTCATGCGGCATCGTTAACCAGATCTTTTCGGTTACAAATGGAATTACCGGGTGAAGGAGCCGTAATGTTTGGTCAAGCACGTAGCAAAGAATTGCTTGGGTGTTCTTCTTTAATTTTTCATCAGAACCATTCAAGTTTTCCTTAGCCATTTCAATGTACCAATCACAGAAATCATTCCAGATAAAGTTGTACATTGCCCGGCCAGCTTCACCAAATTCAAAGGTATCAAAGAAGTGAATAACATCTTTGACTGTGTCGTTCAACCGGCTGATGATCCATTTATCAGCTAATTGCCATTCTTCCTTCGGGGGTAATTCAGCCTTGGTATCTTCATCAAGGTTCATGATTACGAACCGGCTGGCATTCCAAATCTTGTTAATAAAGTTCCATGCGCCATCCATCTTTTGGTATGAGAAGCGAATATCTTGACCTGGCGTTGAACCAGTTGTTAAGAACCACCGTAATGCGTCCGTTCCATACTTATCGATGACGTCCATTGGATCGATTCCGTTTCCAAGTGACTTACTCATCTTCCGGCCTTGTTCATCCCGAATCAAGCCGTGCAAAACAACGTTCTTAAACGGTGTCTTGCCAGTAAATTCAAGGCTTTGGAAAATCATCCGTGATACCCAGAAGAAGATGATATCGTATCCTGTAACCAAAGTACTTGTTGGGAAGTAACGCTTAAAGTCTTCGGCGTCCGTATCTGGCCAACCCATTGTTGAAAATGGCCATAATGCACTACTGAACCATGTATCTAAAACATCTGGATCTTGTTCCCAGTTTTCGGCATCTTCAGGAGCTTCCATACCAACATATGTTTCGCCGGTTTGCTTGTTATACCATGCTGGAATCCGGTGACCCCACCATAATTGACGTGAGATAACCCAGTCGTGAATGTTTTCCATCCATTGGTTCCAGGTATGTTCAAACCGCTTTGGAACAAAGTTGACCTTGTCGCCATCTTTTTGGTTCTTCAATGCCATTTCAGCTAACGGCTTCATCTTAACGAACCATTGCGTTGACAACCGGGCTTCAACTTGAACTCCGGTCCGTTCTGAGTGACCAACACTGTGAACGATTGGTTCGATCTTCAACATGTAACCTTCATCTTGAAGATCCTTAACGATTGCCTTCCGGGCTTCAAAACGATCCATGCCTTCATACTTGCCAGCATTTTCATTCATCGTTGCATCTTCATTCATTGTGTTGATGCGCTTCAAGTTATGCCGGTTACCAACCTTAAAGTCGTTCGGGTCGTGGGCAGGAGTGATTTTAACCATTCCGGTTCCAAATTCTGGATCAACGTATTGATCAGCAATGATTGGAATGTGCCGTCCTTGGAGCGGCAATACAACTTCCTTGCCGACTAATTCCTTGTACCGTTCATCACTTGGGTTAACCGCAACCGCAACGTCCCCAAACATTGTTTCCGGACGGGTCGTTGCAATTTCAATGTAGTGTTTGCCGTTGAAGGTGTAGTCTTCATCAACAAATGGATATTTAACGTGGTAAAATGCGCCTTCGTCATCTTGGTGGATAACTTCAATATCCGATAAGGCAGTCCGGGCTTGCGGATCCCAGTTAATGATGTATTCGCCCCGGTAGATCAAGCCTTTATTGTATAAATCAACAAAGACTTTCCGAACAGCCTTTGATAATCCATCGTCTAAAGTAAACCGTTCGCGGTCATAATCAACAGAGATTCCCATCTTTGCCCACTGTTTGTGGATAATGTCACTGTATTCGTGAACCCAATCCCAAACCTTTTCCACAAACTTTTCACGGCCAAGGTCGTAACGGGTAACGCCTTCTTCACGCAATTGGGCTTCAACTTTTGCTTGGGTTGCAATTCCCGCGTGGTCAGTTCCTGGAACCCATAATGTGTCGTAACCTTGCATCCGCTTTTGCCGAATCAGCATATCTTGTAACGTGTTATCCCATGCATGGCCTAAATGCAGCTTTCCGGTAACATTTGGCGGAGGAATAACAATTGAATACGGCTTAGCCTTTTTATCGCCACTTGGCTTAAAAGCGCCATCTTTAACCCATTTTTCGTAACGACCCGGTTCAACTTCTTTTGGATCGTACTTGGTTGACATATCGATTTCTCTCATCGGTCGATTCCTTTCACTTTTAAATTTTTACTGGCGGATATAAAAAAGCATTGCCGTCACATAGGACGACAATGCCGTGGTACCACCTAAATTGAAAGTGAACTAATTCACTTTCCGCTTAGCTGATTGATGATAACGAACTGTCAGCCAGTCCGGTTATTCTTAATATCCGTTCAGAATAACAGCTCCCAAGCTACAAATATCCGGTCCATTTTGACTTTCGCAACCTCCGTCTTCTCTGTAAAATGAACATCGAATATTCCTCTTGTTCTCTGCTTATAGTTGTATTCTAATCTGCAATTCAATAATCGTCAAGCAGATTACAGGAGTTCAGCAAAGCTTTCTTCATTTGCGTTCATAAATTCATCTGAACTGTTGATTTCAGTAATTTGAATGCCATCCAGTGCCCGTTGAATCAAGCCATCAACATCTAATCGTTCTTCATATTGACGTGCCCGATCAATTCGCGGTTTAGTCTTTGGAGCTGGTGGTGCAAAGACGGTACAGCAGTCTTCAAATGGTTGGATCGATAAGTCAAACGTGTCGATTTTTTGAGCAATTTCAATGATTTCATTTTTATCCATTGAAAGAACTGGCCGCAAAACCGGCATTGTGGTAACATCGTTGATTGCTGCCATACTTTCAAGCGTTTGTGACGCAACTTGGCCTAAGGCTTCACCGTTAAAAATGGCAAGGCCTTTCCGCATCTTGGCAATCTTTTCGGCTAACCGCAACATAAAGCGCCGTTGAATCGTCATTAAGTATCCTTCTGGGACTTCATGTTTGATCGTTTCTTGAATTTCCGTAAACGGAACCTGAATAAACTTGATTGTTCCAACATACGGTGCCAATTTGGCAGTTAATTGCTTTGCCTTATTCAATGCTTGTTCACTGGTATATGGCGGGCTAAAAAAGTGGACCATTTCAATGGCAACTCCCCGCTTCATTGCAAGGTAACCCGCAACTGGTGAGTCGATTCCGCCAGATAACATCAACATTGCCTTGCCTGCCGTTCCAACCGGCAAGCCGCCAGCACCATTGATTTTTCCGTATGATAGGAAAATTCCATCCGGCCGGACTTCACATCTCAAAGTTACATCTGGATCTTTCATTTTAACGTGAATATCATCAAAGGCCTGTAAAATCGTGCCGCCTAAAAGATCATTCATCGCATTTGTGTCATACTTAAACTTATGATCTGAACGCCGGGTATTGATCTTAAACGTTAATCCGGGATGATATTTTTCCTTCATCATTTCGATCGCCATTGCTTGAACTTTTTTAACATCTCGTTCAACTTTTACAGATGGCGAAAAGTTTTGAATTCCAAAAACTTGTCCTAACCGAGCCATTACTTTTTCTGAATCTTCACCGTTTAATTGGATATGCATCCGATCACGATGGGCCGCAATTTTTAAATTTGGAAATTCATGCAATGCTTGGCGAACATTGTATCCTAACCGATCAATAAAATTTTTGCGGTTCTTTCCTTTCGTTGAAAGTTCACCGTAGCGAACCATAATTTCTGAATACTGCATCAAAGTCCTCCATTATGAGTTGATCATTTTAAATTCTTCATATAACTTATCGAAAACGCGATTGAATTCATCCGCCTCTTCAAGCGTATTATGTTCATCAAGACTAACCCGGACCGCTGACGTTGCAATCTTTTCAGGGACTTTCATTGCAGCTAATGTTCCCGCAATGTCACCCTTCTTTGATGAACAAGCACTTGTCGTTGAAATATAGATATCATATTTTTCAAATGCATGCACGATCGATTCACCGCGAACGCCATCAATTGTGAAGCATAAAATGTGCGGTGCAAACGTTTCATCATTCTTTGAGAAAATATGCACTTTATCAAATTGGCTGATATGCTGATAGATTCGATCTTTAATTGCCCGTTGATGAGCGACTTTTTGATCTTCATCTTCCATCAAAAGCCGAAGAGCCTTGGCCATTCCAGCAATTGCTGGCAAGTTTTCCGTTCCACCCCGTAAATTCTTTTCCTGGCCACCGCCGTCGATCAGTGGTTGAACCATCCGGCCGCGCTTTTTGTACATAAAGCCTGTTCCACGCGGCGCATGAAATTTGTGGCCTGAAAATGCAAGAAAATCGACCCGCGGATTCCGAATCAGCTTTTCGACCCCTTTGCCAATTGCTTGAACAGAATCAACGTGAAAATGAATCTTCGGATAATCATTTAAAATTTCAGCAATTTCTTCAATTGGCTGAATCGTTCCAATTTCGTTATTAATTGCCATAATTGAAACTAAAATCGTATCTTTCCGAATTGCCTTGCGCACGTCTTCGGGTGAAACCCGGCCTTCATCATCGACCGGCAGATAAGTTACATCAAAGCCCATTTTTTCAAGGTGTTTCATGCTATTCATGACAGCGGCATGTTCAACGCTTGACGTAATAATGTGCTTTCCGTATGGGCGTTTTTCCATTGCGGTTCCCTTAATTGCCCAATTATCGCTTTCCGTTCCGCCACTTGTAAAATAGATCTCATCCGGATAACAATCCATCAAATCAGCAATTTGCTTCCGTGACTGTTCAAGGAGATTAAAAGCTTTTTCGCCCCACGAATGAAGTGATGATGAATTTCCCCAGATATTTTGACAAACCGCGTCATACGTTTGCAAAACTGACGGATCCATTTTGGTGGTTGCACTGTTATCAAAATATATCATCGAATTATCCTTTCCGTTAAAATTTTATTTACATTTATTCTGGTACGACTCGTAACTAATTTAATCATCTTACTAATTTTTTGTAAAGAGAAAAACGAGCTTGACTCAACCGATTATCCCCTCATCTTCCAACAAAAAAATTGCGGCATCTGCCGCAATTTTTTAATTCATTGGATATTGCCGTTGAGCCTGTTCCCGTGATTCATAATCGTCGGTAATTCGTTTATATGCTCCCGGTTCAACCTCTTCAACTGCATTTGAAATCGTATCAAGTGCATCAACGTAATTGTATTCTTTATTGAATAGTTGACTTGCCTTCTTGTATGCTTCTTCAACTTCCGGATACCGGGTCCGGTAACGGTTGGCATACTGTAAGAATTCTTCAGATAACGTTGCACAATCAATGATTTCTTTGGTCTTATCACCTAAAACATCTAAATCAGATTGCGTATTGATCAATGCCTTCGTGATTTCATCCATATTGATTTGAATTTGACCAAGTGCATCATCAAGGTTTTCGATTTCATCGCTCACCTTAAAGAAGTAATCCGTATACTCCCGTGAAAGCCCAGGTAAATTCAACTTCTCAACATCCCGGCGCATCCGGTGAATTTCAAGGTCGAATCCTTGGACAGCCTTTTGGGCTTCCTTTTCTTCTTTCCAAAGATTTGAAACCCCGTCATTGATTTCTTTTTGCTTCTTTTCAATCTTTGTCAGCTTATCAATGTTATCTTTTTGCCGTTTCAATTCATCGGAATAGATCACGCCTTCTGAGCGCTGTTTCGTAAAGCTATCAAAGTCTTTCCGAATTGCTTGAATTTGAACTTGAAGGTCATGAGCATCCTCAAATTCATTATGCGTTAATTCGTAATTTTGAGATAACCGATCCAAATCGATCAGTAATTCATGTTCTTGGCGTTCAGCATGTTCAACAAAGTCTTGATAATAGTTGTAATTCTTTTCAACAACCTTGCGTGCCCGGTATTCTTGATCAATCTCATCATAAACCTTGTCGATCTCCGTTGTGAGCTTTTCATCCAGCTTGGTGGCATTCTTCAAATCAACCTTCTTTAAGTTTTCGAAGTTCTTATCAACCATCTTTTGGATGTCAGCAAGCTTCTTTTTTAAATCTTCGTGGAAAACATACTTTTCTTTTAACAACTGATCAACCGCACTGTTTAACTCTTTAAGTTGATCAGGAAAGACGCTCTTCAAGTTTTTAAAAATTGGCGGAATCTTTTCAACCTTTTCTTCCATTTCAGCAGTTGCATCTTGCAAATCTGAAAGTGGTTTAGCTGATTTGACGTAATCGCCGCTTTCCATCAACTTCGTATAATCATTGAATTGTTGTTCCAATTCGCCAAGCTGTTCTTCAAGTTTGTCGCTGCTTGGGCCAAATGAAAAGCTCTTGGCAAGAAGCGTTTTCCGAAGGTCCTTATACTTTTCGCTTAATTCTTCAACCGCTTTTTGATGTTCTTCCGTGACTTTGCGGATATTCTTCAATTCTTCTTTGATTTTTTCAAATTGAGCAGCCGTTCCGCTTAACTTTTCGTCAACATCTTTCAATTCATGGTTGGTCCGTCCAAATTGATAATGCTGATTCAGCTCACGCAAATCATTCAACAATTCTGAAATTTCAGGAAGCTTGCGGTTGACGATCTCGCGGTAGTCCTTATCAACCTTTTCAAATTCCGTTAAACTGTCACCCGATAAATTCAACTTGCTGATTTCAGCCAGCTCCTTTTCGAGTGAATTTTCCGTGATTTCATTTACCTTGGCTTGGTAAACCTCAATTTGCTTTGCTTTATGGCGTTTAAACAAGTACACTCCTAAGTAGATCACTAACGCAATAATAATTAGTGAAATCAAAAAGATAACCATAAAATCCCATCCTTCGTCCGTACAATTATTTGAATCAATTCTTATTTAAAATAACCACTAATTTTATTCTCCATAATTATACCATATAAACGGGCATTCCTATTAAAATGTTTAATTATAAATAAATTCAAAGTCACCCATTGACTTTCATGCTGCAGACCGGTACAATGGCAATTGTGTAAAATAATGCAGCAGTAGACGGTAAGAACGTCAACAGTTGGTTGCCATTTTGGTTCTGCAAGTAACTTTTCGGCTGCAAAAGCGAACGTCTAAAATCAACTGCACGAATACTAAGTCTGCACCGTTATTTTACTCCATAAAAAATACATTTTTGGAGGAACGATATTATGTCTCGTTATACAGGTCCATCATGGAAGGTTTCACGTCGTTTAGGAATCTCCCTTACAGGCTCAGGTAAAGAATTAGCACGGCGTCCATACGCCCCAGGTCAACATGGTCAAAGCCGGCGGAAGTTATCAGAATACGGTATGCAATTGCGTGAAAAGCAAAAGTTACGTATGATGTACGGCATGACAGAACGTCAATTTGCTAATACATTCAAACGTGCCGGCAAGATCCGTGAAGGTAAACACGGTGATAACTTCATGATTCTTTTGGAACAACGCTTAGACAATGTTGTTTACCGTTTAGGTTTAGCAACAACTCGTCGTCAAGCACGGCAACTTGTTAACCACGGTCACATCACTGTTGATGGCAAGCGCGTTGATATTCCATCATACGAAGTTCAACCAGGTCAAGTAATTTCATTACGTGAACGTTCAAAGAACTTACAAATCGTTAAGGATGCTTTGGAAGCCGTTGTTGGTCGTGCTCCATTCGTATCATTTGACGAAGACAAGATGGAAGGTACATTAGTTCGTTTACCAGAACGTGACGAATTAGATGCTAACATCGACGAATCACTTATCGTTGAATACTACAACAAACTTTAATAATTTATCAATTATTAAACGGAAGGCTGCAACAATTGCGGCCTTCTTTTTTTATCTGATATAATAACGATACTTAAAGGAGGTTGAACCATGACTGATGAATTACAAGAACATCTCAACAAGGGAATGTATGGGACCCCGAAATTAAAACCTGACGAACAGCGCAAATATCTTGGCACCTTTCGCGAACGGGTTGACTTAACCGTGACGTTTGCGCAGTTGAATTCCGAGAAATATTATCCGGCAATTCAAAAAGAACTTGAAGCGCATCCTAAATACCGGATGACGATCAATGGCAGCGTTGATCAAGACCAGTTAAGCCGGCTAATTCAAATTGCCAATTCAGCCAACGCTGCATTTACCTGCAGTTCTGATTTGACCCTCCCCCACGCAGCTTCTGATTTAGCAATCGTGATTGCTGCTCCTCATCAAGCCATTCATACTGAAATCGTTGATGTTGCTCTGCGCTATCCGCTTGATAACAATGCAACAACAGTATCCGATAAAAAGCCTTCAAAGCATCGTTTTTCATTAAAAGATTTATTCCATAAAAAATAAAGGTTTGGCATTTCGCCAAACCTTTATTTAAATTGGGCAACAATTTCTGCCGCGACATCGCGTTGCTGATTCAACGCCATTTTTTCATGCGGTTGAAATGCTCCGCTTGCATGGGCGCCTAAGAAGACCGCTAATTCAGGGTGTTCTTCTGAATATGGTTGATAAATATTGCTAAAAATCATATCAATGAACCCATCCCGCATTTGAAGCTGGGTCGCAATCTTTTCGAGTAATTGAATGTACGTCTGGTCCGCATCATTCAATGCATCTACACTTTGGAAGTGTGAACCGGTGAATGAATCATAACGGAGTAATACTTGGATTCCACGAGGAACAACTTGATCCAACGTCAATCCCTGCATCATTAACGTCTTCCGTTCATTGCGGCCAAGTTCAAACTTTTTATTTTCAATCAATTGTTTTAATGTTTTCCGCCCGTCACCAACAACATTTTCCGGAACCCGTTCAATTAGGCTGGCAACTTTTCCATTCAAGATCAATGCCTGGTAAGTTGAACCCGTTGAAACCTGTTCAATTAAAACCTGTGAAGTTTGCTTCAACATCACCCCGACACTTTCAACAAACTCTTTCTTACTTGGAGCCATCCGATACAAGATTCCGTGGGCATCAGAGTGTCCATTCGCATTTTTCAGAACAACGGCCTTTTCTTTAATCATCGGATAAAGCCGAATTGCCTGGTCAACCGTTGTGATTTTCCATGAAGGTTGAATTTGAATTGCAAGGTTTCCGACCAATTGCTTTGCCAATTCTTTGTTATCCCAAAGTTTTGCCGTTACCGCCTGATCCAAGTCGCTTTGCAAACCGTTCCAGACATAATGACCGTTAATTTCAACAATATCCTGGCCATTATCGATCACCTGGTAGTCCATTCCTGCTTCAAATGCAGCCTGTAAAATCCGCATTGAATTTGCAGATAACTTCGATGATTGCCCTTTGGTCGTTCCGGCATAGGTCTTTGCAAGCAGAAACTTTAAAAGCGACTGACTGCCTTGTTCCCGCAGTAAGCGTGCTGCCAAGGTCTGCATTCCGTCTTCCAGTTTAACTTTGATTGCTTCAACAGTTCCGTTCCAATTTTCACCGTAATTAAAATCAACCGCGAAGTGATTCAAATTATCAATTAATGACTTAAACTTCGCCATTTCATCAATCTTCCGGAAAGGACTTGCGGCTGCGACTTTAAGATCTAATTCCCGTGAAGCCTTAACTTGAGCCATCAACTGGTCGTTTGCCACGCCTTCACTCATTAAAAAGTATCCAACCATTACATCAATCAGGTTCAGAATATTCAGTCCAATTCCTAATTGACTATCCGGATTAAAGTCTAATTTTCGAAGCGTTAACGCCGTGATGCCCTGTTGATGATCAAATTGACCTTCAAACGCAACTTTGCCAAGCGCATTTTTCGTTCCTAAATAACTTTTAACCGCCCGAAAATCCGGTTGAAAATCTTGAATTCCGTTTAAAAGATCAAAGGTTAAGGTCGACCGCCGCGTCCGCCCATCAAGATCATTAAAAAACGCTAGCGATGATCCTGTAAGGTAGGTTAAAAGTGGCTGACTCAATTCAAACCCTTGAGCAAGTTTCAAGTAAATTTGATTTCGAAAATCATAGTAATCAATCTTGTATTGCTTGAATTTGCGTTGATAAAGTTCCAAAAAGAGCTGTTCTGGAAGCTGGATCGAAATCGTCATGCTACTGTTTTCGTCGGCTGCCAGTGGCCACAATTTAAATCCATGGGTTGCTAATTGATGTTTCAAAAAACGTAATTGAAGTTGAACTTCCTGTTTCACCCGTTCAAGCCGATATGCTCGCGGTTGAACAAGTTCAATGTGGTTCCCGTTAATATGTAAATATTGATTTTCATCGATCATCGATGCGATGTCATTGACCGCATTGCCATTTTCATCAACAACAAGGTAAATCTGCCTCATTGAATATTTAAAATTATTTAAAACGTCAATTAATCCTTCTTCATTGATCGTTTTTCCGATTTCATCTAATTTCATGTTAATTCATCCTGTTATGCTTGATTTTACTATAATTATACTCAATTTTATGTTTAACGGGTACCCTTTAAAAGTGCTATAATACTAGAAAATTACTGAAAGGAAATGACATCATGGCATTTCATCCATTAGCATACCGGATGCGCCCGCAAAACCTTGATGAAATCGTCGGGCAGCAACACTTGGTCGGCCCCGGAAAAATTATTCGCCGGATGGTCGACGCTAAACTGCTTTCGTCAATGATTCTTTATGGACCGCCCGGAACGGGAAAAACCAGCATTGCAAGCGCCATTGCCGGATCAACTAAATATGCCTTCCGGAAACTGAATGCCGCGACGGATTCAAAAAAAGCGCTTGAACAAGTCGTTGCTGAAGCAAAAATAAGCGGAACCGTCATTTTGATGTTAGATGAAATTCATCGTTTAACCAAACCAAAGCAGGATTTTCTTTTACCCCACCTTGAAAGCGGGCAGATTATTCTGATCGGAGCGACAACTGAAAATCCATACATCGCAATTAATCCCGCAATTCGGAGCCGGACTCAAATTTTTGAACTTAAGCCGTTAACTGCAACCGACATTCGCCAAGCCTTAGAACGTGCGCTTCACGATGAGAAAAACGGCTTAGGATCATTTAACGTCGTCCTTGATGACGCCGCCCTCGACCACCTTGCAAACGCGACGCACGGTGATTTGCGCAGTTCACTGAATGCGCTTGAACTTGCAGTTAAATCGACGCCTGCAAACGATGACGGTGAAATCCATATTACGTTGAAAATTGCTGAGGAATGCGTTCAACGCAAAGCATTAGTCCATGATAAAAATGGCGATGCCCACTACGATGTCGTTTCCGCCTTTCAAAAATCGATTCGCGGATCCGATGTTGATGCCGCTTTACATTATTTGGCACGCATGGCCGATGCTAACGACCTTCCAAGCGTGACCCGCCGCCTTTTAGTAATCGCATATGAAGATGTTGGTTTAGCGAACCCGCAAGCGGCTGCACGAACCGTGGCAGCCGTGATTGCCGCTGAAAAAGTTGGATTTCCGGAAGCCCGAATTCCGCTTGCTGAAGCAGTCATTGACTTATGCTTATCCCCCAAATCAAACTCCGCAATCAGTGCAATCGACAAAGCCCTTGATGACCTACACCAAGGAAATTACGGTGAAATTCCGGATTGGCTTAAGGATCCGCACTATCAGGGAGCTGAAAAACTTGGGCATGGTGTTGGGTACAAATATCCGCATGACTACCCGCACGACTGGGTCAAACAGCAATATCTTCCTGACAAGATCAAAAATCGGCATTACTACCTTCCGAAAGAGAACGGGCGTTATGAAAAAGCCCTTGCGGAACAGTATTACCGCCTTGAAAAATTTAAGGGACGCCCGCCGACAAAGAATGAGTAGTTTCTAATTTGAAAAAAGATTTTAAGCGTGTTAAGATACTGTCAGAATATTTCTATGGTGTACGCATTGTCTCATCAATGTAAGGTTGACCGAACACTTTTAGACATTAGGATCACGATATTTGGTGGCTGGCAGGCTCATTTCACTTGAGAACCAAAAGCCATCTTAAGTGGTCCGTTCCTGCTAACATTGCGGGTTCAACTACACGAGACGATTAACGGCACTAATGGAGCAATGAGGATGTGAGCAATCACATCCTTTTTTGATATAATAAATTAAAGAAAATTGATTAGTTGGAGGAATTTCAATGTCACTAATTACGCGTATTCTGGTTATTATTTTAAGCTTGATCATTCTGTTCCTCGGGGAATACTTGTGGACTCACCGGAAAAAGCAATTTCTGGTTTTCACACCTGCTGATAAGCCGTCCCTTTCAACCACCCTTGCTGTTTTAGGCGGATGTTTGATGGTCGCTGGGCTTGCAACCCTGTTCACGAGTTTCATGGCAAATCTTGTTCCGTTTTTATGGATGATTGTAATCGATGTCATCCTTGCAACCATCATGACTTTCACCTTGTTAATTTATCTTTTCTCAAATTAATGATTTCGCTTTCTTTTTCTAGATAAATTTTGTAGAATGAAGTTGAGGATAGGAAGGTGATTATCAATGTTACAAAGTTATAAAAGTATTTTAGTCCCAATCGACGGTTCATATGAATCAGAATTGGCATTCAAGAAAGCCATTAACGTCGCTAAGCGGAACGGTGAAGACACATCGTTGCACCTCGTTCACGTTGTTGATACCCGGGCTTTCCAAAACATTTCAAGTTTTGATACCACAATGGTTGAACAGGTTACCGAAACGGCAAAGAAAACATTAAGTGGATATGCTGATGAAGCTAAAAAAGCCGGTGTGAAAAACGTTGACTTTTCAGTTGAATATGGGGCTCCAAAGGTAATCATCGCAAAAGATATCCCAGACGAAAAGAATATTGATTTGATCATGATTGGTGCTACCGGATTAAATGCCGTTGAACGGATCTTAATCGGTTCCGTTACTGAATACGTAACGCGGACAGCTCAATGTGATGTCCTGGTTGTTCGGACTGATCTTGAAAACAAACCAGCTTTAACAAAAGATTTAATTAAAGCTAATCGGCGTGAAGGATTATAATTGAAACCATACCTAAAAAGGAAGGTGTCTCAAGCGGGACACCTTCCTTTTTAATTCCAATAAAAATTAAAATTTACTTTTTTCAAAGTCAACAACTGCACCTCTCAAATTTGCATCACCAGTAAAATGACATGCTTCAACATTCGGCATTAGCGTTGCAATTGGTATTTCCTGACAAATTTCACTTAAACGTTGTTTAATCATTAAAATAAATTTTTTATTTTGTGAAATTGCACCACCAATAATGATCTTTTCGGGATCGATTGAATGCTGAATATTAAAAATTGCAGTTGCAATGCAATCAATCATCTCATCAACATATTTTTTAGCAAGCTGATTCCCTGCCAACGCCTGTTCAAAAACGTCTTTTCCGGTCATTTTCTCGCCAGTTTTTTCATTATAACGTCGTGCAAGATTTACCGGTGATCCCATTTGACTTAACGTTGAACGATTCTTTACTAATTGAAAGCCAAATTCACCGCCATATAAATGACTTCCATAATAGATATTATGGTCAATCACAATTGTTCCACCTACCCCTGTTCCAATTACAAGAAAAACCAAATTCTTACAATCTTTACCAGCACCGGCATTTAACTCTGCCAAAGCAGCACAGTTTGCATCGTTTTCAATACTTACTGGTAATTCAAATAGTTCTTCAAACACTGGAACAATTTTAAAATTATGAATATATGGAACCGCACTTGCACCTTCAATTACTCCTGTTTTCTTATTGACTGCACCAGGTGAACTAATTGCCACTCCTTGAAGATTATGAACTGTCTTAAGTGAAGTAATATATCCTTTAAGAACTTTCATAAATTCCGTTAAGTTCGATGGTGTTGAATACCTTTGACGTTCAGTTAAATGATGGTCCACCCAACACGCACACTTTATCGTAGTTCCACCAATATCGATTACTCCTAAATTCATACTATTTTTCTCCTCAGAAAATTCCTAATGTAATGATTTTCCCCTTCTCTACATTTAAAATATCATAACTAGATACGTTGGAGGCTAAAACTTCTCTTATTTTTCCATTCAAATCTAATTTTGCTACCGTTTTAGGAGACTTAAAAATTAATCGTCCCCCTTTACACAGATCTGAACCAGGATTGTATATTCTTAATTCATATCCTGTTTCATCTGTTGTTAATTTCCAACTACTTAATACGCACTCACTATCCTGTAAATTAATTTCATCTTTAAATGGTCTTAGCTTGATCGGATTACATGGGAAATATTCCAACGGTGTAACATACCGATTTATCTCCTGGCACTGATAATACAATTCATTCTGAGTAGTCTGAACCAAATACTGCCGTTGGATCTTTTGAGGATCAAATCGCTTGTCTAACAAAATTTCACCACTAAATGTCAGTTCTTTTTGCAATTGACTGTCTGGAGTCGACGTTTCATGTCGTTCAAGTCCCGACGCATCTCCTGGACGGCGTTTCATATCCGGACGTCCTAAAAAGCCAACCGATCGATATAAGGTAATTGCTAGTTGATCAAATTTTTCACCGATTACCTCATAGGATTTCATTCCATGAGTTAGGAAAGTTATACTACGTTGATCATTGTGTAAATTTGCAAAATGAAGCATTGGCCGTAAGGCAGTTGGTTCTTCATGGTACCCAATTTCTTTCCAACTATCTAAATGAGGATCGATAACATCTCGTTGGATTACTCCAAATTGAGTATCAGCATACGAGTACTCTGACGGTAAATCCGTATTAATAACCAACCGCAATCGATGATCCTTCACTGTATTTTCGACTTTCATTTTGAACCCAATTTTCGAGCTTTCTTTATCAAGCGTCAGTTCAACAAAATACTTTAGTTCCTTATTTTTTTCTTTATTTTTTCGGGCTTCTAAATCAGATGGGAGTTGCCAACTTCCTCTAATCTGCATTTTGCTGACCACTTTTCCAGCTGTACACTTCACCGCTGCACCATTAAAATTCAAATTTAATTGCCAGTCATTGTAGGCAGGCGAATAATCATAATTATCGCCTTCATCGCCCTGGTCGATAAAGGTTAAAAAGTTCGAATAACTTTTTCCTGACCTAATATCTTTCAACCGCAGCTTTCCGTCAATCATTTCAATTTTTAATCGGTTATTTTGAATTTTCTGGACCTTTTTCATTTCAGAATGCTGTTGTCTTTCTTTAATTTGCATTCTTCTTAAACTTGTTCCTTTTAAGTCGATTCTAACTGCAATTTGAGTAACATAATACTTCTCATCTTCCATTTCTGCATGATTTCGCCTTAATAAAGCAGCATTTTCAACTCGTTGATTTAAAATATCATATTCGACTTTATTTCCATCTTCATCGATTAAATCAAAATAAGGAAAACTGGTACTTACTTCAACTTCATTTACCCGTTGAACACGGAGCGGTAACGGATTATAGAAATATAAATCGGCACGGTTTGAATCACTAATACTTAACTTCCGTAATAAGTAGTCACGCACCGCATTAGCGGTCTGTAATGCAACAATTCCACGATGAAAAATATCATTGTTTGTTTTATCACTATTGCATCCTCCAGCTGAATCGTGCGCTTGACCTCGAGCAACCGTCTTCCATAAACTTTTTACAATTCCAACTTGAGACAAAATTCCACAGAACTTTGCATAAACCATTAAAGGCTCGACTTGATAAGTTAATACCCGCTCCAAGCGATCGTATACTTGTTTCAAATCATAACGTGATGAATAAATTCCGCGATGAATTTTTGAAACCGATGGATCAACATATTCTCCTTGGTAAACTGGAACAATTCTGCCTTCACTTTTCAACTCTCTAAAGAATTGAGGGTAGCTGCTTTCTTTTAAATAGGCATTTTTAACATTTCGATTAGCATCTTCAATCTTATCCTTTAAATTGAAATCAACCGCTCGTTGATCGCCTCCAACCGGTAAGGCTAAGTTTTGGTGAAGTGAATCAGTTGCAATTTTATTAATTAATTGTTGATAATTTTGACAATTAATTAATTCTCCGCCAACGTAATACCCATTTTTGATATTTACCGTGTATACTTCTGAACCATCATTTGCTCGCCATTTAAACTCGCGCGCTTTATTCTCGTATGGTAGTCCGCGCCAAAAAACAGCATCATAAATTCCAAAGCCATTATAGATCTTAGGCATGTCTTGACTTTGACCAAATGAATCAGGTAAATAACCAATTTTCATTGATTCTCCCAATTCGTTTGCCAAATTCATTCCTAATTGTAAATTTCGAACTGCGCTTTCGCCTGACGTCGTAAACTCATCAATCTGGGTATACCATGGTCCAAGAAGTAATCTTCCAGCCCGATTGTATTTCTTGATTGCATTTTTTTTATCAGGGTTAGTTTGTAAATAATCATCGACGATTGCCATTTGTCCATCTAACATATAATATTCCAGCTGATGACTCTTTAACGCTTTCAAAACCTCATCCATATGATATGCAAACTGAACTCGAGCTTCTTGGCGAGAAAAATACCATTCATAATCCCAATGAGTGTGAGCAATTACATGTACTTTTTTCATTTTATTCCTCCTTGTGATTATGCTGCCAAGTTTTCTTTAGCCATTTGCCGTTCATGTTTTTGATTCAAAATTACAAATGGAGCATAAAGAAAGACATCCAAAATTACTAATACTAAAGTTAAAATTACAGGACTTAAATGGAAAGCTCCTAAAATCCAAGTACTTACAAAAATTGGTTCGTTTCCTGAATTCATTACAACTAACGGAACAACCCAACCGATTTTTGTCACGGTGTACGAAATAATCGCATTAATAACTGGGACACAGATCCACGGAATAAACATTATCGGATTTAGGACAATTGGTAATCCGAAAATTACCGGTTCATTAATTCCAAAACACCCTGGCACAAGCGCTAACTTTGCAACTTCACGTTCTTTTTCATGCTTCTTCGTTAAAATCAGCATTGCAATAATCAATCCAAAAGTTGCACCTGAACCACCAATCATTGCATAAACGTTAGTAATTGTATTTGGGGCAATCGAAATTCCAGCAAAACTTTGAGTTTTTGCAAACAAAGCAACATTTTTTAAGAATAATGGTAACCAAAATGCAGATACAATTCCCCAAACAATATTGAAACCATGTAATCCCAAGAACCATAACAACTGTTCCATAATAATAACCACTAAAATCGCAGGTAGGCCTGTACCAACTGTTAAAAGCGGTTTGATTAAAACCGTTGAAATCAGCTGAACGATTGATGGAAATCCTAAAGCCTCAATTCCTAATCGAATCATCCCAAATAACAAAAGAATTTCAGCCATTGGAATCAATGAATAAAATGCATCAAAGACGTTTGGTGGAACCGAAGCAGGCATTTTGATTGTAAACTTACTTCGTGAAAGTTTTGCAAATAACCAAACCGACAACATTCCCACAATTAATCCAGTGAACATTCCGCCATACCCAAAGAAATCATTTGAAAATCCTTGAATAACCTTAGCCTTTGGGGTTAGATAATTCACACTGTTAGGAACCATTACGAAGTATGATGATAATGCAAGCAGCGTCGCTGTAATCGGTTTCATTTTTGAGTAACGTTCATCGCGAGATAGCTCAACTGCATATGAATAGGATGATGATAAAACAACAATAATGGCAACAATTCCTAAAGTTGCTGTTCCTAAATAACCAAATAAATTACTAATTCCAGTTAAGAAAAAATTATGAAGATGTTTAGACTTAATCAACGCATCTAATTCCATTTTAATTAAGTTTGCAAAAGACCCAACCACTGTAAACGGAATCGTTCGAATAAACGCATTTTTTATTGCTTGTAAAATCTTATTTTGATCTACCCATCCAGATATTTTTAATAATGGGGCCTGAAACTTTTCAACATCAAAGTTCATTATTTTCCCTCCCTTTTTAAAACCATGTCAAATCCAAAACTCATAATTAAGAAAACGCTTTCTAAAGATAGAATAACACATATTATAAATTTGTAAATATAAATTTTACATTTGAATATACCTTTAATATAATAATATTAATTACAAAAAGTAAAAGAGGTTTTACCCTTGAATAGTTATCGATACCAGGACATTTATTCTAAAATAAAAAAATCAATTGAAACTAATCACTACCGTGCTGGAAAGCTTCTTCCCACTCAGGAACAACTTGCAAATGAATTTAATGTAAGTCGAGTTACAATCAAAAAAGCCTTAAATTGCTTAGAAAAGGAAAATTTAATTTACACCAAACAAGGCTCCGGAACGTATGTTAAGCCCCGATTGGATAAATTCCCGGATAATGAAACATTACCCCTTGATTACCCAGTTGGCGTTACCTACTCTCATCGTGACGCCAAAATTAAAAATCAAATTTTAAAATTTGATGCTCGAATGCCATCAAAAAAAGAAAAAACTGCCCTTGAACTTAATGATTCTGATCCTGTATATGATATTCGCCGTCTTCGATTTATTAATGATAAAGTATACAGTTTAGAACACACTATTATTCCTACCAAGATTGCTCCAATTGATACAAAGATTCTTGAAGGCTCTTTGTATGATTATCTTGGCAAACGTGGCCTTAAGATTACCGATGCCCATCGAATTATCCAGGCACTGAATGCTACTCAAGAAGAGGCTGAACTTTTAAAAATTAAAGAAAATACTGCAATTCTTTCGATTAATCAAGTTTGTTATGATCAAAAAGCTCGTCCTTTTGAACTATCGCGCTCAATTTTTATTGGAAATCAAAGTAAATTTGGATTAGATGTTCATCTAGATTAAAATAGAGGCTATGGCTAGTTACACCATAACCTCTATTTTTAGTTAGCTTGCTTTTCTATTTTTTCTTCATTACTAGTTTCCTCATTCAAAAGATATTTGTCATATCTTCTAGCAAATGGCCAGTACATCAGCGTTGAAATAATCAATATAACACCCTGCCATACTGCCCACTTCCATCCACCAATAAAGAATCCTGAAATAATAATTGGAGTCGTCCACGGAGCTGCAACTCCATTTAATGGTGGTAAAATTCCGAAATAAACTGCTCCGTAGGTCAAAGCGGCAACAACTACCGGAACAAAGAAGAATGGCAATGCAAGCCATGGATTCATTACCATCGGCATTCCAAATAAAAATGGTTCATTAATATTGAAAACTGCCGGAACTGCTTCAAGTTTTCCCATTGATTTCATTTGCGTTGATTTAGCAGCAACTAAAGTAAAAATCAATAATCCAATTGTGATGCCTGAGCCCGTTAAATTAATGATATTGTTATAAAATTCATTCGTTACGATGTGAGCACCATTTACTAATGATAGTTTGTGTGCTGCATACAATGCGGCATTAGCAGTTGTATTCGGTAAAAGGAAAATCCCCGCAATTCCGCCAACAATCAAACCGCCATGAACACCAAAGAACCAGAAGAAAGTTACAGCAAATGCAATCAGGATTGCTCCCCAGAATGAATCTGACATTCCTTCCAATGGAATCTGTAAAATCTTATAGATCCATGAAAGCATATCTGTGTGCATAAACACCTTAAAGGCAGCATAAATCAACATTGAAACGGTTAAAATAACCCCTGCTGGAATCATTGCTGTAAATTGCCGTGAAACACCGGCTGGAACTTGTTCTGGCAACGTAATTTTCCAATTATGTTTAATCATGTAAGTATATGACCAGCCAACAAGCAGCCCAATAATCAACGCAGCAATCATTCCTTGGCCACCTTGAAACGTTAAATTCAATACATTTGTAACTGGCGAATTAATATATGCTTGAATTGCATGTGGAAGGTGGTGAATCTCACTTGCAACTACTGACGCCTTAGTTGTAACTACGCCAGCTGCGTTAGTAATGCCAGACTTCATTGCAGTTGCCACTGGATTTTGAACAGTTAAACTTTGTAGTAGAAAAAATGCTGACAACGCTGTTAATCCGGCAGGCAATGCATCTTCTAATCCTTCATTTTTGACATACGTATATGCAATTCCGACTACTGCCCAAATTGAAGTGAATCCAAAGGTCGTTGTATATGCTTGGTTAAAAAATACTTTCCAACCTGTTTTTGCAATAAAATTTGAAACTGCTGGAATTGGAAAATTAGCAAAAATCAAGAAAATTGATCCGATAATGATAAACGGCAATGCCGCAACCATTCCGTCTGTCATTGCTTTTACAGCTTTAGTGTTTACAAATTTCATAATTGGTGGAACAATTTTCTGATTTACAAATTCGCCAATTTTAGACTTTTTCTTTTTGTCACTCATCTAAATCATCTCCATTACTTTTAAACACCTTTTTAAACCAATAAAATGACTTTTTAGGAACCCGTTTTAAATCTTTAAGATCATGGTTCGAACGATTTACGTAAACGGCACCATAACGCTTTTCCATATTTCCTTGTGAACTTGGAATATCGATTAATCCCCATCCGAGATATCCCAACACAACTGCACCATCTTCGTTAATCGCATCCCGCATTGCCTTTATGTGGTCACGATGATAATCAATTCTGGTTTGATCATCAATTTCATGAACTCCGTCCCATTTTTCTTCCAGTCCAATTCCATTTTCAATTGGAAAAACAGGAACATGATATCGATTATATAAACCGGTAATAACATTTCGAAACCCAAGGGCATCAATATTCCATCCCCATTTTGTTTGCTGAGTATATGGGTTAGCTTCTCCACCTGATTCAAGGTAAGTATTAGGTAAAGCATCCTCCATAACTTTATGACTATTCAAGGTTGTTGATTGGTAATAGCTAAAAGCTAAAAAGTCGGATCTGGTTTGTTTAATAATTGCTAAATCATCCTTTTGAATATCCATCTTAATTTCGTGATTTTTAACCCACTGCATTACCTGAGGCGAATATTCTCCGTTAACAAAAACATCGTTTAAATTGTTATATAAAAATTCATTTACTTGATTGGCCATTAAATTATCCAACGGGTCAGATGTAGCAGGATAAACCGGGGTGTATGCCGTCATCCCGCCAATCTTCAAATCTGGATAAGTTTCATGAATATAATTAGCTACTCTTGCATGCGCTAAAATCGTGTGATGGAAAATTTGATACATTTCATCAACACAACGATCTCCATTTTCATAACCTGAAATGTTAAATACCTCATTTGTGAAATATAAGTTATGTTCATTGAACGTAATCCAATACTTCACTCTATCTGAAAAATGGTCGACCATCTTTTTTGCAAATCGAACAAAAGCATCAACTGTCTCACGCGACATAAAACCGTTCTTTTCTTGAGCAAGTTTCAACGGCATATCAAAATGATATAAACAAATCATCGGTTCAATTCCACGCTTAAGCATTGCATTAATTAACCGGTCATAAAAGGCAATCCCTTTATCGTTAAATTCACCATTTCCTGTTGGATTGACCCGTGACCATGAAATTTGGATTCGATACATATTCATTCCCATTTCCTGCATTAAATCCAAATCTTCTTCATAACGATGATATTCATCAATCGCAACATGCCAGTCTGTTGAATTATTTCCTGCTTTACGAACGTCATACACCGATGGGCCCTTCCCATCAATATTCCATGCTCCTTCGGTTTGCATGCTTGAAGTTGAGTTTCCCCAGTAAAATTTATTTGGAAAATGTGATAAATTCATAAATGAAGCTCCTTTTAAAAATATTGAAAACGTTTTCTAAAGCTAAAGTAACATCATTTTTTCATAACCACAATGCTAATTAAAATGGCTGTAAATAAATCAATTTACAGCCAAAAATTATCTTCAATGTTTTTGAATTCCTCGTTATAATATTTAAAAAGGATGTGAAAAACTAATGAGGAAAGAAAAGTTATCAGAGAATATTGCTAAATCAATTGAAAACCAAATTTTAAACGGAACATATCAATCAAAACTTCCTGGTCAACAACACCTCGCTGATAAATTTAACGTTAGTCGCGTTACCCTTAGCAAAGCACTCGATATTTTAGCTGCCAAAGGCTTAATTTCAAAAATAAACGGTCATCCAGCAATTATCAATCGAAACTGCTTTGACCGTTATCTAACCCTTGATTCTGTTAAATACCATTTTGGTCTTCAAAACAAACTCGGAGACTTTACTTCAATTCATAGTCATATTATTAGTTTTTCAACCCGCACTCCAACTAAAAAAGAACAGCTTAAGCTACATATTAATGAAAATGATTTAGTATATGATATTATCCGGCAACGGCTTATCCAAAATGAGCCGTTTCGGCTTGAATACACAATAATGCCCGTGAAAATTATTCCACATCTAACAATTGATGTCTTGAATGATTCAATTTATTCATTTATTGAACAAAAATTAAATCTCAAAATTGGGAAGGCCAACCGTGTTATTAGCGCGGATATTCCTGATGCATATGATCAAAAGTATCTTAATTGCATTCATAGTGAACCAGTCTTAAGGGTTGAACAAGTTGTCTTTCTAGAAGATGGTACTCCATTTGAATTTTCTGAATCACGGGCACGATATGATAAGGAACAAATAATTGCGGATAATGTATAACTTACCGCCATTCACAACTAATCAAATGATCATTGATCACCCCGACCGTTTCTAAATATGCATACATGTTTTTCGGGCCGATAAATGTAAACCCATAATTTTTCATTTGATGCGCTAGTTGAACTGAAAGTAAATTTTGAGATGGAATCTGTTCCGCACACTGCCACCGATGATCAACTACTTGATTCGCGGTTAACCCCCATACAATTTGATCAAGCAAGATTTTCTTTTCATGAAGCTGATTTAAAACCCGGGCATTTTGAATAACTGCCCGAATTTTTCTGCGATTTGCAATCATATACTCAACTTGGACCATTTCTTCAATCTCGCGTTCCGTCATTGCCGCCACTGACGGGACATCAAAGTCATTAAATACCCGTTTTAAAACGGAACGCCGATCCAAAATCAATTGCCATTGCAATCCTGCTTGAAATGTCATCAGCGAAAGCAGCTCAAATAAACGCTGGTCATCATGTTGCGGCTTACCCCATTCATGATCATGAAAATCAATCATGCTTTGCTTTCCATTTTCTGCCCATGAACATCTCATTTTTACATCACCTCATCTTTAAATACGAAAAACGGACCGCAAACTTGCGATCCGTTTTCCTAAATTAAATGATATGCTTGTAAAAATAATGAGATTCCGAGAATCCATGATAAAATGCAGCATACGATCCGCATTTTGCGATCAGACACGACCCGGACGATTTTCGGTCCAACAAGGCCGCCAAACCACAATCCAATCGCCAACGGAATAACATACTTCCATAAAATTGGCGCCTTAAAAAGATAAACAACTGCGCCAATCACATTTGCAAAGGCTAACGTAAAGTTCTTTAATGCATTATTGACCGCAAATGTATTCTGCCGATTAATAACGATCAAAAGCGCCAGCAAAACAACACCGCCCCCAGCACCAAAATATCCGGTATAAATACCTTCAAGAAGAATTCCTAGATAAACTGCGAGCCGTTTGCCAATGCTAACCTGCTCATCAGCAACAATCGTTTTTTGCCGCATGTTTGGAACAAGAACCATAACTCCCGCAAACATAATAAAGAATGGAACAACTTTCTTGAAAATTGTCGATGGAATCCAGAATAGCAACAGCGCTCCGAAAATCACGCCTAAAATTGATAACGGCAAAATTTGCCAGATTTGTTTTTTCTTACCATTCAATTCCTGCTTCGAAGCAATAATCGAACTGAATCCAGACGCTAATAATGAATATGTATTCGTAACGTTGGCCATTACCGGCGGCAGGCCGACCATTAATAATGCCGGGTACGAAACAAGCGATGCCAACCCTGCTGCACTGCTTGAAATTCCGGCAAGAAAGCCTGCTGGAATCAAAAATAATACTAACTTAAGTAAACTAATCATATCTCTTCCTTCACATTAATTAAAAAATTAACGCTAATATTCTACCACATTTAAAAATTAATTTTTAGGCTACTAAAAAAGAAGGTGTGACAAAACGTTAAAAACGAGCGTGGTGGAAGCAGAAAAGCGAACGAATCGCGGAGCATAGATTCGGAACTTTTCGAACTTCACTAGCTTCGCGTCGTAGCTCCGTTTGTTTTGGAACCCGATTATGCGGATATAGCAAAGAGGTTGCGACTTGTGTCACAACCTCTTTACGATTAACTTGAACATGACTATTGCATATTTTCGTCGTTTAAGAATGTATCAAGAACCCCTTCGACCATGTCCCATTCTTCATCGCTTTCAATGTCGTAAAGTTCTGCATCCTTTGCATCGCCGTTTTCATCCGGATCAAATGCAAAAGCAAGCACATCAACCTGTTCTTCTGGTTCTGAGCCAGCTGGAATTAAAAGAATATATGATTTGCCGTAATCTTCAGATTTAAACGTGAATAAAATTTCATATAAACTTTCATTTCCCTTATCATCAACTAATGTGATCAAATTATCATCATTTGATTGGTTTTGATTATTTTTTGCCATTCCTTTACCTCACTTTAGTAAGTCTACCAGTTTGCCCTTGCGATCTAAATAGTTTTGCAAGATCAACGTTGCTGCCAGTTTATCGATCACCTGATAACGCTTCTTTCGTGAAGCATCTGCTTCTTCAATCAGCATTCGCTGGGCTTCAACCGTCGTTAACCGTTCATCTTGAAAATCAATTGGCAAATTGATCTTTGCCTGTAACATCTTACCATATTTTTGAGCAGCTTCAACCCGCGGGCCGCAAGTATTATTCATGTTTTTAGGTAAGCCGATCACAAACCCGACAACTTGTTTTTTCTTTGCAAGCTCAACGACCCGGTCTAAGCCGAAAACTTCTTCGTCTTCATTGATTCGGACGATCTCTACTCCCTGTGCTGTCCAGCCCAATTGATCACTTACAGCGACCCCAACCGTTTTTGAACCGACATCGAGTCCCATTATTCGTGCCAATTGATCTTCATATCCTCTCTATCAAGGTATGAACGAACTAACTCTTCAATAATTTCGTCCCGTTCAAATTTTCGAATTAAGTTCCGCGCATTATCAGCCCGGGGAATGTATGCCGGATCACCTGAAATCAGATACCCAACAATTTGATTGATTGGATTATATCCCTTTTCTTCAAGTGCATTGTATACCGTTTGTAACGTTTGATGAATTTCTTTTTGTTCCCCCTCGTTATAATCAAAGAAAACCGTCTTATCTGATGATGCCATCCAGAACACCTCCGTAATTATTATCTAATGCCTTTATTTTACTAAACTCCCCAAACTACCTCAAATGATTTTGACTAAAATTGCCAAATGTAACAGAAATGAAAAATCATCCCTATCATTTAAATTCGCAATTCAGATTTAAATATTGAAACAAAAAGACAAGCTCTCGTTTTAATCGAAAACCTGTCTTTCATAACTTTCATCAGTCATGCTAATTAAGCATTTGCCTTTGCAAATGACTTGGCATGCTTTTTCAAATATAATAACAAATCTGTTTCGCTATTAAATTCCCGCGGGTGGTGTTGCCCATGTAAGCGGAGAATAATCTTATTGATCCGAATGCGTCCGGTCCATGTATACGTGTGATCTACAATAAAGCGGTTATTAAGCTTTTCGCCTTTTTTGCCAAACTTTAAAACATACACTTTTTCAGGCACAATTAATGGATTAACGTGCTCTTTTTCATAGTCAACGCCATGGGCTCTTAAGAAATGTTTTGTTTTCTTTAGCATGTTATTCCTCCTTATCTGCCTTTTACTCCTTTATTATACCAAGTTATCGTTCAATAAACTAAGATTTGGTTCTTGATATAAGAAAAATGCTCATAAACACGAGCATTCTCAGAGTATATCACCCGTACGGGGATCGAACCCGCAACTCCGCCTTGAGAGGGCGACGTCTTAACCAATTTGACCAACGGGCAAAGTTACTTTCTCTATTATACCCTGTCGTTAATAAAAATCAAGCTCACTTATCATAAAAATGCCGCAACGAAAAATAAATAAACATTGCAAATAATATCAGACACCACCCTAAACTCAAACACCCAATCACCAAGAATAACTTAATCTTAAAAAGTTCGCTCATTACTAAAATAATAATGGTAAAAATACTCCACTTGATCATTCGCAGTTTGAGATTTTCAATTTCGTGTCGCATTCAATTCATTCCTTAATTAATCTTGCCACCAATTGTCAAACTCAGCCATTAACTTTTTAACGGCTTTCCCCCGATGACTAACGCGGTTCTTTTCGTCAACGGAAACTTCGGCAAATGACTTTTGCAAATCGTTTGAATAAAACAACGGATCATAGCCGAACCCATCACTGCCGGTTTCGTGATCAAGAATCCGACCAAATGCTTCACCACTAACTTCAAGCGGAGCCTTATCAGGGTGAACAACCACGATTGATGTGTGAAAATGAGCTGTCCGTTTATCTGCCGGAACACCTTCTAATGCTTCAAGCAATTTTTTGCGGTTTGCAACATCATCATGGTCTCCCGCATACCGAGCTGAATGAATTCCCGGTGCCCCATCCAAGGCGTCAACACATAATCCTGAATCGTCAGCTAAAACCGTCGCATGCGTAACATTCATTAGGGCATTTGCCTTAATCAATGCATTTTCAGCAAAGCTACTCCCATTTTCATCAATTGCTGGAACTTGATCCGCATCAAGATCCAACAACGTTGTGACTTCAAAGCCCTTTGGTTCAAAGATTTTGCGATATTCACGTGCTTTTCCTGGATTTTTGGTTGCAATTAAAATCTTCGGCATTTTGATTCCCCATCTCTTAAATTTATCCTTATTCTATCATTGATTTTCCAAATTAGTAAGAATTTTTACCTTTAAAAAGGTATAATTAGACATAACGATAAGTTTAGAGGAGCTTAATTATGAAAAAAGACTTTTATAATCAAGTATTAGGTCATCAAACCGGAATCACGCTTGGCAGTGAACTTTTGCGCGACGTTTTGGTTCCATCACTTGTTGGTAATAACGACGATATCATGTATTGGGCCGGAAAACTTTTGGCGCGTAAATTATTGCTTGCAACCGATAATGATTTGCGTTTGTTCTTTGAATATGCCGGTTGGGGAACATTGACCCACACCAAGTCAAAGAAAGAAGAACACACCTTTGAATTAAGCGGTGAACCGGTCAAGGTCCGGTTTGGTGCAACGGAAAAACCAGACTTTCAGCTTGAAGCCGGTTTTATTGCTGAAACGTTCCAGTTACATAGCAACTTCACAACTGAAGCAAAGGTCGAAAAGACAGACGACAAAAAGGACGTTGTTACCATCAACGTCATCATTGATTCGAACGCCCCCATTCAACCAGAAAGCACGGATGTCGAGCCATTCTCAATGATTGAATTTGATAAAATTCAAAAGGAAGCCCAAAAGGTTGATTCTGATAAAGAAGAATGATATTTTCAAACAAATCCAACCGTATCATGCGACGGTTGGATTTTTATTAACGATTTAAAACATCTCAAATTGATTATTAAACCTATATACGCTATCATAAAAACATGGAAAAAGTAATTTTTGAATTTTATACTCGGCCAAATGGGCACACAGAATTTTTAGAGTACCTTGAAAGTCTTAACAAAAAGGAGCGAGCAAGACTGCTGGCTATCATTAAGATGATTTCCATTCAGGGAATTAGTACTGGCATCCAACATAATTGGGTTAAGCGGATTGATAAAAACTTATATGAAGTTCGTTCTCGCGTTTCCAATAATCAACAACGCGGTCTTTACTTTCATGAGGAAGGTACTCACTATATCATCACTCATGGATTTACAAAAAAGACTCAAAAAACGCCCCAACGCGAAATCAACCACGCCAAAGACCTACGTTCAGAATATTTAAAAAATAGGAGGAAATAATTATGAGTAATATTCAATTTGAAGATTATTTAAATGAACAACTTAAGGATCCAGAATTAAAAGAAGAATTTGACAATGAAACAACAAAGTTAGAAAGCGCAATTGCCTTATCTGAAGTTCGAAAAAGCGAAGGCCTCTCTCAAAGAGAACTATCTGCAATTTCTAATATTCCTCAATCAACAATTGCCCGAATCGAAAGTGGATCTAATACAAGTGTTGATACTTTAACCAAAATTGCAAATGCAATCGGTAAAAAACTAGTGATTAAATTTTCGTAATACTAATAATTTAAATCCTTAATAACTTTCAGCCTAACTGTTAATTCACAGTTAGGTTTTTTATTTTCAAAAATCTATCTCGTCAACAAAGTCATCACCGTTACAACTAAAAGTACAAGGACATCAAACTTTCCAATTTTTTCTTTGAGAATCCAACTTCCAAAAACAACACCGTAAAGTGAGGTCATGTTTAAAAGAACCCATGCAATGCCAGATGTTTTGGAAGACGTTGCAATTGTAAACGATATTTGAGCCGCGATTGTAAGCACTGAACGCAATCCGTAAACTGCCACCACCGTTTTTCCAATTTTCATTGACTTTTTATTAATCAATTTGTTTTTTGGACGTGTGAATAATGAAATAAACGAAATCACAAGGCGCAAATAAATTGTGATGATCGTAAAACCCATTAATTCTGAGATTCCATGAATACGGTCAACCAAAAGCGGCGAGAAAGCCGATTGAATCGTCAACAATGGCACAATTACTAAGATTCCCCTCACCCATGTTTCAAAATTAGCCTTTTTGGTACTGGGAGAAAAAGCAAGTAAGCCAACCAGTAAAGTTGAAATCACTGAAACAGAATACTGTTTAAAACTAAAATAAGAAGTTGTAAAAGCTAATGCAAGTGGGATAAATAAATCCGAAATCTTTCCTGAAATTACCGCATCAATTAATGGTAAGTGACGGTATAAATAACTATAACCATATGCAACAAGTTGTACTAACAATGCATAAATAATTATTCTGAACCATTGTTGTGGCAACAACAAAAAATCCAATGAAACTACATGCTGTAAAACAATAAGAACAAACGTTGCCAAAATTGTCGCTAAAATATTATTAATAAAATTAACAACCAGTAAATTCCCTTTACGATAACCCATTTGATAGCGATCGATTACACTAATTACACCTCTAGAAGTTGACGATATTAGAGCCGCCAATATACAAACCATATTTTTTAATCTCCTTTAAACTCTCCTTTTAATGTATATTAACAAAAATGATGATTATTCGAAATATAGTTCACATTTTATGCGCCAAAAAGTATTAATATTAAAAAATGCGATAGCCATCTCTGACTACCGCATTTTTTGTTTTAATCGAAATTAATCATTTTCTTTTGTATCAGCTTTTTCTTCAATCATTGTTGGTTCAGCAAAGTCTTGATCGTAATTTAATGTAAAGTGCATGTGATCCTTTCCGATAACCGTGTTCGGGAAGATATCCGTTGCGTTCTTCACATACTTTTCAGGATCACGCATTGCTTGTGAGAAGTGGGTCAAGACCATTTCCTTAACGTGGCCCTTCTTTGCTTGCGTTGCCGCTTCAGCAAATGTCATGTGCATCTTGTTCTTTGCCTTTTCGGTATCGTCATTTGAACCAAAGTTTGCACAGCTCAAAAGTAAATCTGAACCTTCAATGAAGCCTGGAATTTCAGGTGTTGGCCGCGTATCAGTTACCCAGCTGACCCGCATGCCTTTCCGTGCTTCGCCAAGAACCATGTCTGGGGTGTAAGTTTTACCTTCATATTCAACCGGTTTTTGGCCGCGTTGCAAGTCGCCCCAGATCCGTTGGGGAACTCCGTTGGCCTTTGCCTTTTGCGGGTCAAATTTTGGTTCCCGCTTTAAGTCAACCCGGTATGCAAAGTTTGGCCGTGTATGCTTAACTGGCAATGCTGAAATTGACAATTCACCGTGAATGTACTTGTTGTTGATTACGATTGGTTCACCTGGAACCGGGTCTTCAATAATGTTAATGTCGTAGTTTAACCATGGCATGATGACCCGGAAACCTTTCATAACATCTTTGATTCCCTTTGGCCCAATGATCGTGATTGGTTCTGTCCGGCCAGTGTTACTGGTCGTTCCTAAAATTCCTTGTAATCCAATAACGTGATCCCCATGCAAGTGCGTAATGCAAATTACATCGAGGGATTTGAATCCGCTCCGAACAGCCCGCATTGAAACGCCAGTTCCTTCGCCGGCATCCATCAAAATTTTCCGGCCTTTATATTCAATAATTGCTGATGATAAGTAACGATCTGGAAGCGGAATACTGCCACCCGTTCCAAGTAATGTAACATCAATCATTCATCTTACCTCTTCCTATATTCATTTCCAATTATTAAGTTACGCTTTTTTAATGAAAAAGTACAAGATAAAGCATTGAAAAAAAGAAGGTGTGATCGAATCACACCTTCTACTTAAAGTTCACAATCGTTGCGCCATCGCCACCCGCATTCGGCGATGCATAATTAAAGCTCTTAACGGACGGATTCGTTGAAAGGTACTGCTTGATTGCCTGTTGTAAAGCTCCAGTTCCCTTTCCGTGAATAATCGTCACTGACGGATAACCAGCAAGCAATGCTGAATCAATGTACCGGTCAACGCTCATCAAGGCCTCTTCCTTCGTTTGTCCCCGAAGATCAAGACTCGTTGATAATCCCGATGATGAACTGCGCTTGACACTTACATTTGCATGCGTTGCAGGCTGATCATCAACTTTGACCTTTTCAAGATCATCCGTATCAATTTTCATTTTTAAAATTCCAAGCTGAACTTCCCAATGGTGGTCATCAACTTTCCGAAGCAAGACACCTCGCTGACCGTATGATTTAACCAAAACATCATCATCAACGTGGAATTCCTTTTGGTTCTTGGCCCGCCGTAAAACCTTATTCTTTTTAAGGTTAATTGGCTGTTCCAGCTTATTCAATTTGGTCTTCGCATCAACTAACTCATTTTCCTTAACGGCGCTGGCACTTTGAGTCCGCATCTTCCGTAAATCGGCAATAATCTGGTCCGCCTTGCGCTGGGCATCGTTTACGATCTGATTAGCCTGTTGTTTAGCATGATTCAACTGATTTTCTTTTTGGCTTTCAAATTTTTCAAAGCCCTTTTCCAAATCATGATGCAATTTTTCGGCTTCTTTCAAATGTTTCTTGAAAAAGACCTGCTTTTCTTCTGCATCATGCCGTTTTTTGACCAAATCAGTAATCATTTCATTTAAGTTTTGGCTGTCTTGCGCTACTAATTGCCGGGCAGACTGAACAATCATTTCCGGCAATCCAAGGCGTTGCGAAATGTCGAATGCGTTACTGCGTCCTGGAATTCCAATCAACAGATGATATGTCGGTTGTAAAGTTTCACTATCAAACTCCATTGACGCGTTAATCGTTTGCGGCCGTTCATAACCATAAGCCTTCAATTCGGGATAGTGGGTCGTTGCCACGACATAACTTCCTTCAGCCCCCACGGCATCCAAAATCGCAATCGCCAAAGCTGCTCCTTCCTGCGGATCAGTTCCGGCACCTAATTCATCGAATAAAACCAGTGATTGGGAAGTAATATGCTTCAAAATATCAACAATGTTGGTCATGTGTGATGAAAAGGTACTCAAACTTTGTTCAATCGACTGTTCATCACCAATGTCAGCAAACACTTCATCAAAAACACCGATCCGACTTTCTTCAGCTGCTGGGATAAATAGGCCAGATTGTCCCATCAATTGAATCAATCCTAAGGTCTTTAACGTGATGGTTTTCCCACCAGTATTGGGTCCGGTGATGACGATTGCCTGATAATCTTTGCCAAGCGAAATGTCATTTTTAACCACCGTCTTCGGATCAAGGAGCGGGTGCCATGCTTGGCGCAAATAAATGTCATTTTCAGCTGAAATTTCAGGCAACGTTGCCTTAATTTCGTGAGCATACTGGGCCTTGGCATTAATAAAGTCCATCCGGCCTAAAATCCACGCATTTTCAGAAAGTTCATTCGTATACGGGGCGATCAGTTCGGACAATTCGCGCAAAATCCGTTGAATTTCTTCTTTTTCAGCTAATTGTTGCTGCTTCAACCGGTTATTCAAATCGACAATTGCTTGCGGTTCGATAAATAGGGTTTGCCCTGAAGCACTTTGATCGTGAACGACCCCGCCAAATTGACCGCGATTTTCAGCTTTGACCGGAATTACATAACGGTCGTTCCGGATTGTAACCAGCGAATCGCTTAAATATTTTGACTTGCTTCCGCGCGTCAGGCTTGAAAGTTTATCCCGAATCTCGGCTTCCGTATTTTCAATTTGCCGTCGTAAACTCTTTAATAAGCTCGACGCATCGTCCGTCACATGCCCGTCGCCTTCGATTGAATTTAATAACCGTTTGGCAACATCCGGTAACGTTTCAAGCTGATCATTTAAATCATAAAGACGCTGTAAAACCACTTCATCATCAAGCAATTCGCGGAAAAAAGCCTTAACGGCGTTCGTTGCCCGTAAAACCTTTGCAATCATCGCAAGTTCCTTGCCGTTCAAGGTTGCACCAATTTCAAGGCGTTTCAACTGCATTCGAATATCAAGCAGTTTTGGCATTGGAATTTCGCCCTTCAACCGCAAAATATCTGCTCCGTCCTGGGTTTCGTCTAATAATTCATCAATTCGGTCATAATCGCTTTGCGGTTTCATTCGTTCAACAAGCTTCTTACCGTTTTCAGTTACCGTATACTCCGCGATTTGTTGCCGAATTTTGTCGTACTCTAATGTCTTTAAAATTTTGCTATTCATGCTGCTCCTCCCTTCTAGAATTGATTTTGATCATCATAGTCATTCATTATCTGCTGTGAGATCACCGGTGTTTTCTTTAAAATCCATTCAGCAACCGGCGATTGTTGAACCGTGGCCCGCACGTTTTGACTTGGCCATGCTGCCATCAATAACAGCGCAAAGAAAATTACCACGTACATTAAAATCGTTGATAGGGCTGCCCCCGCCAAGGCATTAACCTGCGAAATTAATGGTAACTTGGTAATCCCGTTGACTGTCCGTGCTAAAAAACGATAAATAATACTGCCAACAATTGCAATGATCCAAAATGCAAGCACGTTATAAAACATTCCTGAAAAAATCGAATTTTTCCATAACGCCGGCATCATCGTTGCTAAAGCTGCGCCCATCGGTTTGGCTAAAAAGATTGCGAGCAAAAAAACAATAACGTAACCTGCAACACTTAACAGCGTCATCAAAAGCCCACGCTTAAGGCCAAAGCGAAAAGCTAAAATCAACAATAAAACGATAATTAACGTTAACATTTAATCACCTAGTCTGTCTGATCTTCAATCTTTTGTTGCAACTTATCTAATTCTTCCTGCTTTTCCAATTGATCTGAAACTGCGTTGATTGCTAAAAGTAATGCGGCCTTCTTTTCCGAAAGGGATGGCATCATTTTTTTGATCGTTGCCAATTCTTGGTTTGCAACTTCCATTACCGCATTCATGTGTTCAGGGGTACTCTTCCCAATAATCGTAAATTCTTCGCCGTCAATTTGAACCTTAAACCGGCGTTTTCCCTCTGCCATATCAATTCCGTCCTTTCAATCACTTAATATTGATATTTTAGCATATTTCGCCGTTAAAAGACGGCCGAAGTTCCTTAATAAATCGCCAAGATTTCGATTTAATGGTTGCAACAATTGAAATTTGCTTTATTATTTACAGTAATAGCGATATAATTCGTTCATATATAAGAAAGGAATTTGATTATGTGTGGAATTACAGGATTCATAAATGATTCAATGGGTGCTGATGAAAAACGCCCCATTTTAACTAAAATGATGGATGCAATCAAACACCGTGGTCCCGATAGCGGCGGTCAAGTCGTTGACGAAAATGTTGCCATCGGAATGCGGCGGTTAAGCATTATCGATGTCCACGAAGGTAAGCAACCGATTTTTAACGAAGACAAATCAAAGGTCATCACATTTAACGGTGAAATTTATAACTTCCAAGAACTCCGTGATGAACTTGTTGCTGCCGGACACAAATTTACAACGCATACTGATACGGAAGTTATCCTTCACGGGTATGAAGAATACGGAACAGACATTTTGAAAAAATTACGCGGAATGTTTGCATTCGTAATTTACGATTTCAAAACAAAGGAACTTTTTGGTGCGCGTGATCCATTCGGAATCAAGCCATTTTATTACACTCAAATGGGTGATACCTTCATGTATGGTTCTGAAATCAAGAGTTTCTTGCGTCACCCAGGCTTCAAGAAGGAACTTAACAAGCAAGCCTTGAAACCGTTCATGACGTTCCAATACTCAGCCTTAAATGAAACATTCTTCAAGGGTGTATATAAATTGAAGGAAGGTCACTACTTCATTTATCGTGACGGCACAATGGACATTCACCAATACTTCGACTACAAGGCTCAGCCTTCAAACGAATCATTGAGTGAAATTACTGATGAAATCGACAATGCGGTCGTTGAATCAGTTAAAGCCCACTCAATCACTGATAAGGAAGTTAAAACTGGTGCTTTCCTTTCAAGTGGGGTTGACTCAAGTTACGTTGCTTCGGTTCTGAAGCCACATACAACATACTCAGTTGGCTTTGACCGCGGAAAGGTTAACGAAATCAACGATGCGGAAGATTTGGCAAAAGAATTAGGAACAAACATGAAGTCCGAAACGATTGATGCCAATGACGCATTCAGTCACTTTGCTCAGATTCAATACTTCCTTGATGAACCTGATTCAAACTTCTCATGCATCCCGTTGTTCTTCTTGTCAAAACTTGCTGCCAAGGATGTTAAGGTTGTTATGAGTGGTGAAGGTGCTGACGAATTATTCGGTGGCTACCAAGCATACGGTTTCTGGACCAAGTCGCGGATGATCCGGTTGATTGCTGAAGCATTGAAGAAGTTGCCGCGCAAGACCCGGAAGAAAATTGCCGATTCAATTCGGGACAAGAACTTCCACGGCAAGGCTCACTTATACACATCAATCGCTCCTGCTGAAGATTTCTTCATCGGCGATTCACGGGTTTTCGAACCGGAAGAAGCAACCGAATTCTTACAAGCCGATTATCAAGACGCACCAACGATTCAACAAATCATTGGCCCAACATACGAAAAGGTTGAAGATCAAACTGCTGAAATCCGCAAGATGCAATACCTTGACTTGCACCACTTCATGCCCGGCGATATCTTATTGAAAGCTGATAAGATGACAATGGCCGCTTCCCTTGAAGCCCGGGTTCCGATTCTTGATATTGAAGTTGCTAAGGTTTCAGAAAAGGTTCCAACCAAGTACATGATCAACTCAAAGAACACGAAGTACGCATTCCGGCAAGCTGCTAAACGCCACTTACCAAAAGAATGGTACAACCGTGAAAAGCTTGGTTTTCCAACCCCGATTCGGGACTGGTTACACGAAGAAAAATACTACAAGATCGTGCGGGATGAATTCTCACAAGATTACGTTAAGGAATTCTTCAAACAAAACAAATTGCTTAAGATGCTCGATGATTACTATGATGGTAAAAACGACAGCCGAAAACAAATTTGGAATGTTTACACATTCTTAACATGGTACAAGGTATACTTCATCAATGATGGTGAAAAACCAGCTGTTGAAGAAATTTAATTGAATAATTGAATTAAGGTCATGGGTTTATCCCGTGACCTTAATTTTTATGTTTAATTTATCCTCAAATCAAAGACAACAAAAAAGCCGCGACTTAAAATCGCAGCTTTTTTATTTATGTCAATTAATAATCGATTATTTAATTGATGGTGTCCCAAGCCAGCCGATGATTTCCTTAACTGTATCAACGACTGCTTGTGTACCAGGAGCAAGTAACTTACGAGGGTCGTAACCTTTACCTTCTTCATCCTTACCTGCTTCGATGTACTTACGAGTTGCAGCAGCAAAGGCAAGTTGGTTTTCTGTGTTGATGTTAACCTTTGAGATACCCATGCTAATTGCTTTTTCGATTTGTTCTTGAGGGATACCTGAACCACCGTGTAATACTAATGGTGTATCAACAGCGTCAGCAATTTCCTTCAAACGGTCGAAGTTAAGACCTTGCCAGTTTTCTGGGTACTTGCCGTGGATGTTACCAATTCCACATGCTAAGTAGTCAACGCCTGTTGCAGCCATTGTCTTAGCTTCTTCAACACTAGCTAATTCGCCGGCACCTGTGACACCGTCTTCTGTACCACCGATTGAACCAACTTCGGCTTCAACAGAAATGCCGCGTTCGTGAGCTAACTTAACAATTTCCTTTGTCTTTTCTAAGTTTTCTTCGAATGGTAAGTCGTGGCCATCAAACATAACTGATGAGTAGCCAGCCTTAATGCATTCCTTAGCAGCTTCATAGTTACCGTGATCTAAGTGCATGATAACTGGAACTGTGATGTTCATAACACGCATTTCGTTTTCTACTAAGTTCTTAACTAACTTATAGTCACCCATGTACTTAGCAGCACCCATTGAGCATTGAATTAAAACAGGTGTGTTTGTTTCTTGGGCAGCTTGAAGAATAGCACGTGTCCATTCCAAGTTATTTGTGTTGAACGCACCAACAGCGTAGTGACCCTTACGAGCATCGTTGTAGATTGCGTTACCATTTACGAATACTGACATAAAACAGCCTCCTAAAAATATACATGTAATTACTCTTCCGAGTACGCCATTATTTTACCACAATCCCTTTTCATTTACCATATTGCCATTAATGGGTGTTATGAACATATTAAGCTATTTTCTGAAAGCTTTTTCTCTCAATATCTTTTACTATATAGATTTTATTTCTATAACTACAATAAGATTTTAAATCTAAAAAATACATCAAAATATGATAAAATTAGATCATATTTTCACCTAATCCAAATTTTATAATTTCAAGGAGGAACTAATGTCTTTTAAAGATTTTTTCAAAATCAAGCAATTTAAAACAACTATCCAACAAAATGCTGAAACAATTCAAAGACTTGAAGAAGAAAATCAAAGTTTGAAAGAAACAGCTAATTTAAAACTTTCTGTTAAACAATTAAAACCAATCGATCTGGAAATTAAAATAAATAAAAAAGAAAAAGAACTATCTGATTTAGAGTCAGCAATCTTATCAAGAAAAAATAAAATTCAATCTCTTTCAAACGATGAACAAGAAATAAATAGTCAAATCAACGATTTAGAAAATCAATTAGTTTCAATTAAAGATGAAGTTAATATGGAGTCATTTGGGCTATATAAACCAAGATATAAATTTGCTAATTCTAGTGCCTATAAAGCAAAATTACTTACTGAACGTGCCAATCAAAAAGAAATGATAAGAGAAAACAAGGCAGGAATTGTTACTACTCAAATGACTTTAAATAATAGCGTTGCAAAAGGAAAAGCAATGCAAAAGAAAAATATAAAAATTATGCTTCGTGCTTTCAATGGAGAATGTGAAGCTGCAATCAATAAAGTAACCAAATCAAATATAGAAACCATTGAAAAAAGAATTTTAAGGTCATATGAACAATTAAACAAATTAATGGAGTCTAACAGTGTTAGAATATCCGAAGACTACCTAGATAGTAAAATTAATGAAGCCCATATTGCACTAGAATATGCCCTAAAAAAGGAAGAAGAAAAAGAACAACTTCGTGAAGAAAGAGAACGCGAACGTGAGGAAAAAGCGCTTCAACGTGAATTAGCTAGTGAGCGCAAAAAATATGAGAAAGATGAGCAACACTTTGCTCAGGCCGAAAAAGAAGTGCAAGAAAAAATAGACAATTCAAAAGATGAAAATGAAATTCTTTCCTTAAAGGAACAGCTTTCTAAATTACAAAACAAACTTTCTGAAATACAGGAAAAAAAGGAAAAATTAAACAATCGAGCAGAAAATCCAACGGCCGGCTATGTTTATATAATTTCCAACATTGGTTCATTTGGAAAAAATGTATTCAAAATTGGCGTTACACGCCGTCTAAATCCTCTTGATCGTATTAATGAACTTGGAAGTGCATCAGTTCCATTTAAATTTGACGTTCATGCATTAATATTTAGCGATAATGCATATAAACTTGAATCTGAATTACATAATAAATTTAATGATAAACGCATTAACCAAGTAAATCATCGTAAAGAATATTTCAATATAACCATCGATGATATAAAAAATGCACTAAAGAACTATCAAAATCTAACCTTCGATTTTAATGAATTGCCTGCTGCTGAAGAGTTCTATGAAAGCCAAAAAATACTAAATTCTAAAAATTAATATTATTAAAATAAAAGCGCTAATCTCGAGTAGGTTCTACCAAGATTAACGCTTTTATAATTTAAGCAACATGATTTTCATGCAAGATATTTTCAACGACCTCTTCCATTTCTGGCGTCCGCTTCCACTCTTCAAAATGGTCAAAGTTTTCTTCCGGCATTTCAAAATTTTCGTTGATGTAGTTTTCGTATGCAATCACATTTTTGGAACGCGGAATGTTTAATTGAACAATTCGCACTTCTTTAATAAAACCGCGAATTGCAGCCAGTTCAGCCCGGCCATTTTGAACAATGTTTGAAATTTCAAAATACCGCGAACCATCATTGCGCGTAATTTCTTCAATCAACGTTAACGTTTCGTGACTCTTCATGGCAATCCCTCCATTTAAATTCCTAGTTCCAGTGTACAAAAAAATGAAACAATAAAAAAGAGGCTATGACAACTGTCACAACCTCGGCATAAGAGAGAAAGAGAATTGATTAGAAGGTAAATTATTAAATACCTTACACTGATAATATATATCACTATGTAAGCGTTGTCAATAATATAATCAAAAATTTTTGATTTTAAAATTCGGTTGCGTTTTTGAATTTAATATTCTCTTTCAAACCCTTTCATATTATAATGAAACTCGTGAGGGAGGAATCATATTGATTAACCATAAACAATTCAAACTCAGCGTCATTCTTGGGGTCATCATTTTTGGAATTCAGCTTTTGATCGGGTTAAATCCGCACACTGGAACTTATCACCGAATTCATCCCGTTTTCGCGCTTTTTAAAACTGAATTATGGTACATTCCGATCCTGTACGTTATTTTAAAACTTTTCGTAATTTGTGCGATTATTTACCTGATTTTTCGGGTTATTAATTACTTTTTAAATTATTATCGAGGTTAAAAATAAGGTTGCGCCGTAAAGCGCAACCTTTTTATTATATCCGCATAATCGGGTTCCAAAACAAACGAGCTATGTGGAAGTTCGAAAAACTCCGAATCTATGCTCCGCGATTCGTTCGCTTTTCTCCTTCCACCACGCTCATTTTTGACGTTTTGTCACACCTTCGCTTTATGCTTTCTTCTTCCCCATTTCCCTTAATCCAGGAATCAGCAGCATTACAACAAAACTTAAAAGATACATCACCGATAAGAAGCCCATTACGACATTCATTGAATACTTGCTCATCAAAAAGCCGATTACAATCGTTGAAAAACTTCCGACCGCTTTTCCGACATTCATGATCAGGTTATTCGCAGTTGCTGAAATGTCAGCTGGGTACAGGTATGTCATAATAGCACCATAACCACCGTACATTCCGTTTGCGAAGAAACCGACAATCGCTCCTAAAATAACCAACTCGATCATGTTGCGGGCTTGAATCAACGCATAAATCACAAATGCAGCTCCAATTAAGAAGCAGCCAAATGACTTCCGCGGACCAAAGTAATCTAAGATATTTCCGAAAACAAGCATCCCGATGCACATTCCAATAATCGTCGCTACCATCCATAATGATGATCCGCGAACGGTAATCCCGAGTTGCTTTTGTACGATGGTTGGAAGCCAGTTCATCAGGCCGTAGTAACCACCTGTTTGCACGATCAGCATGAAAATCAAACCAATCGTTTGCCCGGCAAGTTGAGGAGTTTCAAACAACCGTGAGAATGAAACTTTCGGCTTGTCTGCTTTCTTTTGGTTATTCAAGAACGTCGGACTTTCCTTTAAATTCCGCCGAATAAAGAATGCTAAGATCACTGGGAAGACCCCGACTAAGAATAAGACGTGCCAACCAAAGTGCGGTAAGATCAATGCCGATAAAATCGCAGCAGTGATGCCCCCAAGTTGGCCGCCGATACTTGCAATCGCCGTCACCCGACCATACCGCTTAGCTGAGAAATACTCGCCGATCATTGCCATTCCGGCACCGTATTCCCCACCTTCACCAAAACCGACGAGGAACCGCAAAATGCAAACCATCGTAAAGCTATTTGCAAAGTACATTAACGCTGTTGCGCCGGCAAAAATAAAGATCGTATATGAGAAAATCTTTACCCGGCCGTACTTATCGCTCAGGATTCCAAAAATCAATCCCCCAAGCAACATTCCAAGGTTGGTGATCGTGTTGATCATCCCGGCTTGAGTCGTCGTAATTCCCAAACTGGCAATTACGGAAGTCAAAGCGAAAGACATGAAGTTAAAGTCCATGTTTTCAAAAGAAAAACCAGTCGCAGTAGACGCAATTACACGCTTTTGATCCTTACTGAGACTGGTTGGTTTTGAGTTATCCATAAATATCTTCCTCCAAAATTAATGCTCACAGGCATCGTTTATTTTGACTTAAGTCATACTAGGAGAATATTTTACGCTAATTATTAAAAAAATCAAATTACAAAGAAGGAAATAGCAGTTGCCATTTCCTTCTTTGTATTAAGCTTCCCGTTCTTCTTTTTTCTCCGCTTGTTCTTCTTGCTTGCGTTCGATTTTTTCTTCTTCAGATTCTTTTTCCATGATGCGGTTGTATTTCTTCTTTAAGATCAAGAGAAGAATACATGCAATGATATAGAAGGCCGCTGCAATATAGTATGCAATCGCATAGCCTGATGGATCTTTCAGTAAGAACAATGATGTAAATAATCCAACCCCAATTCCGACAACCGCATTGACGATCGTTGTTAGTGAACTAAATGCGGGCCGTAAGTTTTTCGGGACAAGCGCCATTTGCAATGACTGTTGGACCGGCATTGAAGCGTTGGCCAAGCCTGAACGGAGGAACAAAACAATTCCGATTGCAATTGCCACGTTGCTGCCGAAGATGTTCCCCTTCGCCATCAGCAGCATCAATGGCGTACATGAAAGCGTCATGACTGAAATTGAAACTATTGAACCAAGTTTCTTTTCCAACCACGGTGCAAATGTATAACCAATCAACATCGCAAAGGTTTGCAAAGTAATAATCGTTGAAACGGTTCCCCGTTGGATGTGTAAGAAGTTGTTCAGGTAAATTGGGAAGTATGGTGTTACCAAGTATGCCCCTACCCGAATTAAAGCAAGGAACGTAACGAATAAGACAATGTCCTTTTGCGCCAACATCTTAAAGTTAACAGCCTTCTTAGCTTTCCGTTCAGCAAGTTCGGCTTCCGTTTCGGTGTAGTCGCTTGGCCGTTCTTTCAAGAACAATGAGCAAATAAATGCCAAGACAGTAAATCCAATCGCAATGTAGATCACTGACTTGTATGACGTGATGTAGCTATGTAACATGCTGCCCTTCATATGAGCCTGATTCCCTGACAAAATTGAAGCCTTCGCATAACTGGTTCCCATAATCTTACTAAAAACCCAAACAACAATCTTCCCGCCAAAGAAGGTTACAATTGCTTGAGTAACCAAGTTCGTGATCATAACGACTGACATCATAAATGTCCGAATTTTTCGCGGAACGTAAACCGAATACATTAACGGATACATGAAATCATAAATTCCGACTCCGGCAGTTAATAATGCATATGAGATCGCAATAATCTGCGTATTATCAGTAAAAATCATTGCTAACATCGTTGCAATCGTTAAAATCGGCGCAACGACCAAAACTTTTTTATATCCGGTCTTGTGAATGTAGATCAGCATAATTGCCATTAAAACTGATCCAATCGCAGTATAAATATTCAATCCGGTAACAACTTTCGGTGCAGCAAGATCAAGGTATGAAACCAAAGTGTTATTGGTAATTCCTGTAACCGCACCTAATAAACCATAAATTACAATGTACACAAAACAGTTCCGTTTATACCGGCTTTCCCAATGAAGGGCCGGATCATTTAACGCGGGCATTCCTGACATTTCGCCATCTCCTTTAATTAACGTTAAATTAAGTATACCATTCTTTTTAATCATTTTATAATCTTTTTGACATATTTTTATCATATTAAATTCATTATTTTATTAAAATCTTTTAATTCCGGGCTTTGTTCCCATTTAATTTATTATTTGACCTTTTTTGACCAAAGGGTTAGAATGTAATCAATCAGTTTTGTGTGTTAAACTCAAACTAGTTACTTTATTTTAAGGAGGCAAATTCTCATGAATTTAGTTCCAACAGTTATTGAACAATCTGGTCAAAGCGAACGGGCTTATGACATTTACTCCCGTTTGTTAAAGGATCGGATCATTATGGTATCAGGTGAAATCAACGACGACATGGCAAACGCCATCATCGCCCAATTACTTTTCCTTGATGCCCAAGATTCAGAAAAAGATATTTACATGTACATTAACTCACCCGGTGGTTCTGTTTCAGCTGGGCTTGCAATTTACGACACCATGAACTTCGTTAATGCTGACGTTCAAACAATCGTAATGGGCATGGCTGCATCAATGGCATCAATCCTTGCAACCGCTGGAGCAAAAGGCAAACGGTTTGCATTGCCAAACTCAGAAATTATGATTCACCAACCACTTGGCGGTGCTCAAGGTCAATCAACTGAAATTCAAATTGCAGCTGAACACATTCTTAAGACCCGCAAGTTGATCAATCAAATTCTTGCTGATCACACTGGTCAATCAATCAAGAAGATCAACGCCGACACTGATCGGGATAACTTCATGACTGCTCAAGAAGCCGTTGATTATGGTTTGATCGATGGAATCATGGAAAACAAGAAGAAAATGAAATAAACTTAGTTTTAACTAAAAGGCTCTCTTTTCTTTTAACGGAAAGAGAGCCTTTTTATTTATTAAATTGTTTAAATTTCTAGAATATATTATAATTTAAAGCGATTATTTAAAGAAAAGGATGTAAGAAAATGAATAATATTAAGAAATTTCAAAAAATATTTTTTGAAATCTGCTTTTCAATATTTGCAGTTTTTCTCCTATCATTTGGGATTATTCGTGCAGACGATGATCCATCATATTCAATTAATAAATTGAACATCAACTGCAAAATTGAAAAAGATGGTTCTCTTCAACTCACACGGACAGTAACCTACAAATTCAGTGATGATGCTCATGGTTTAACATATCAACAAGAACTTCCAAAAGATAATTCAAAATATTCAATTCAAAAAGTCGAAATTGCAAACGGAAATGGTCATTTTCAAAACGTAACAAAAAGCAATTCACATAAAAACAACACCTACTCCGTTTCTGATAATGACTTACCTGACGTTTTCCTAATCAAGACATATCACAAAGTTAAAAGTGATCAACAAGTAACGATTAGGTATGTTTTTACAATGGTTGATGCAATTACCAATTATCGCGATGCAGCCCGTTTGAATTACAAAGTAATCGGTTTTGATACTGATGTTCCACAAAAAAATGTCAATATTACCTTTGATTTTGGAAAGAAAAATCTTAAACTCTTAAAGGCATGGGTTCACGCAGATGTTAATCTTCAAAAACAGGTTTCTGCTCATAATGGAACCGTAAATATCAAGGTTAAAAAGTTACCTGCAAACGATGATGTTGAAGCTGATATTCTCTTTCCAACTTCAATTACATCTCAAAACCCTAATGTAAGTAAACGCAAAATTATTCAATCAACAATTAATTTAGAAAAGAAAATCATTCGTGATAACCAGATTCGGTTATTCAAAAAGTATCTTCTAATTCCATTGATTATTATTCTATATGCAGTTATTCGGCTAATAATTGGAATTGTTAAAATCAAAAAATACAATATTCTATCAATGCCAGAAATTCCACACAATTTTGAAATTCCTAATATTTCAGTTGGAACGGCCGATGCATTTTTTGCTCAAATGGATTCAAAATCATTTTGGGGTAAATCAGTTGATAAAAATCATGCTTTTACTGGTCAGCTTCTTCAACTTCATAACCAAAAAAAAATTTCAATTAAACATGAGCAAAATGACTATGTCATTTCGATCATCAACAATGAATTAGTTAAAGAAGGAAATATTTTTGACATTCTTTTTAATACTGTTGGAGATGGCAAACAATTTACAATTGGAAAATTAAAAGAATTAGTTGAAGAAAATGACAAAGATTTTGCTAAAAAAATAACTAATGCTTTAACAACTTGGTTTGATGATTACACTCAACCAGTTGAAAAGGAAGATGTTAACGCTAAAGCAAACTTTCTTTTTATTAATAACTATTTCTATCTGATTGGAACCTTCATTATTTTAGGAATCTGGTGGTTCTTTAACCAAAGTTGGAGCATATTCTCACTCGCTTTGATTACCTTTATAATTGCTCTTTTAACATTAAATATTTATCGCAATAAAGTTCCATTTAATTCTAATGGATTAACTGAATATCTTAAGATTGCTGGCTTCAAAAAAATGCTTTTAGAAATCGGAAACTTTAAAGAGTCAAAATTTAATGACTTAATATTATGGAAAGACATTCTTCCATTTGCGGTTGGTTTCAATATTTCAAAAGAAGTTTTGAAAAAATTGAAACAAAGTTTTACTGAGGCTGAACTTCTTCAAACATTTAATGCAGATGATTATTTCTATTTCTATGACGATAATTATTTCGATGATGAATTCTCTTCAGACTTTGATAGTTTCTCATCGACTGCTTCAAATTCTGACAATAGCTCATCCAGTGATGACAACGACTCATTTTCAAGCGGAGATTCCGGCGGTTTCGGTGGCGATTCTGGTGATGGAGCATTCTAAAGTTAATATTATAAAAAGTGCTGACTAAATCAGCACTTTTATTTTTTTCTAATTTTCACATTCCATAAATACTTACAATATGCAATCATGCTTTCAACGATGATACACAAAAAATAAATTGTAAAAAGAATTACCAAGAAAACCGTGAACACATCGCTTAGCCCTAAATTGGGAAACGGATAATCCGAATCACTATAAATCAGCCAAATGAAAAAGCAATCAAACAGCAGCATGACGATAAACATAAAAACGTAATCCTTATTAGAATCTGCAACGCCTTTTAGCTCGACTGGATCCTCGAATTCATTCGGATCCACATGGCGGTTAAGTAAATACCATCCAACAGCAAGCACTCCTGCAAGTATTCCCAGCCACCAATGAAACTTCCATTCAAATGAGTTTAACCATTGCATCAGCGCCGTCTCTTTGGTATTAATTGAATAAGAGTATGGGGTAACCCACGAAATTAATTCATCCCAACAAACCAGGATCAGAACAATTCCTAAAACAATCATGTTATAAATCAGCATTTTTCTGGAAGTTTTTGCTGACGCGTGAAATTTTACAAAGCGATGTTCTTGTGTATCATAGTAAATCAAAATTGAATGTTTCTTCTTCTCGCCCTGAATACTCATGCGCCCGTATTTCAAATATCGGGTAAATTTTGAATTTTTGGATTTCATGCATTTCTCCCCCTCTTTTTCTTAATTTTAACACTAAAAAAAACTTCCTTCCGGTTATTCCAGAAGGAAGATTTTGTTATTGATTCCATGCACTCTTTAATTTTTGCGCATTTTGTTTGATCAATTGATTTCGATTACTATTTGGATGAGTCAAAATATCCTGCATAATTTGATTCAATTGAACGAACGCCGTATTTGAATTCTTAACGACTGGCATCGTAAACATGTTTTCAGTTGAATTTGATACAACCACTGGGACCTTGGTTCCGGCTAAGTTCTTATAGCTGGCGCTCTTCAAGACTTGATTGTTGACCGGCATGTAACCCGTTGTTTTTGCCCAGTACAATTGTTGTTTTGGTTCGGTTAAGAACTTCATGTATTCAAATGCCGCTGTCCGTTGAGCCTTGCTGGCATTCTTGAACATGTAAATGTCCGTTCCCTGTTGCAAGTTGTTCTTGCTTGGACGCGCAGCAACCGCATAGTTGGCATGCGTTGGCTTAATGTATTGTTCTGATGATGATGAGCCGACAAACATTGCGACTTTTCCGTTCGTAAATGGAAGATACATGTATTTTTGGGCGCCGGCAATTTGGAAGTAGCCATCCTTGACCCCATCAGCATAGTAGTTGATGACTTTCTTTGAATCCTTTGAATCAAAGTTCAATTTCGATGTGAATGAATCGCCATAGTCTTTCATTCCAATGACGTAATAGTTATTCAACGCATCAAAACCAGCCCCAACAACTTTATGATTTGACTTTTCATAGATTTCCTTTGAAGCTTGTTTTAATTGAGCCATCGTCTTGGGAACCTTAACCCCGTACTTCTTCAAAAGATCTGGGTTGTAGAATAAGACTTCCGTCGACTTGTTAAACGGAACCCCATATTGTTTTCCTTTAATAGTTGCCCCTTCAAGGAATGGTTTGGCAATGTTTGACCGTTGGATTGAACCAAAACCAATCTTCGAATTATCAAAATATGGCTTTAAGTCAACTAATTGGCCGTTAGTTACAGCCGTGTACAACCATTGCGGATAAGCTTGTGTGATCGTTGGCAAGTTTGAAGGATTTTGCATGGTTGAATTTAATTTGCCTTGCAAATCAGAATAATCACCTTGATTTTCAAGCTTAACTTCGATATTCGGATGAGCTTTTTCAAAGTCAGCCGTCATCTGCTTCAATGCAGTCGAAGCACTTCCGCTCATTGCATTCCAAAACGTGATCGTTGTCTTCTTTCCCGTTTTGGTAGAAACATCATCTGCATGGACCGCGAAAGGCCCCTGTTTTGGTCGGTTAGAACCAAGTGCAAAAACAGTTAACATCGCAACTGCTAACCCAAGAATGGTTCCCAGCCGCCAATTTCTCTTTTTCATAGCTTATGTATTAATCTCCTTATATAAAGAATACATAGTTAAGTATACAACTTATTTCATTTAAAAGGGAATTTTCAAAAAAGACTTTACCAAAAAAGTAAGGCCATTTCAGCCTTACTTTTATCAAATTAATTATGCTTTTTCACCCGGTTCCGATGCAATGATCTGCATCTTCCCGCGAATTGTCCACTCTTGAATGTCATATGGCAAGATAAAGTGCATGCCCTTCTTCAAATCATACGCTTTCCCGTCAACTTCGATCTGACCTTCACCGTCAAGAACTGAAACCAAGGTATACGGGGCTGTTCCCCGAGTAAACGTTCCTTGACCGCCGTCAACCTTCCATTCATAAACTGCAAAAAATTCAGTTGAAACGAATTGAGTCACCGCTACGTCACCAACTTGATAGTGCTTTTGATTTAATTTCGGATCCTTGTGCGGAATCATTGCGCAATCAATTGATTGTTGAATGTGCAGATCCCGCTTTTTGCCGGTTGAAGCATCCACCCGGTCAAAATCATACATCCGATATGTGGTGTCAGAACTTTGTTGCGTTTCAAGCACCATGATGCCCTTACCGACCGCGTGAACGGTCCCGCTTGGAACGTACAGAAAGTCACCGGCATGCACTGGAATTTTCCGTAATAACTTATCCCATTCACCTTTTTGAATCATTTCCGCAAATTCTTCACGGCTTTGAGCATTATGCCCATAGTACATCATTGCGCCTTCGTCAGCTTCGATCACGTACCAGCATTCTGTCTTGCCCAATTCATGTTCGTGTTCTTCAGCATACGCATCATCTGGGTGAACCTGCACTGATAGATCAATTTTGGCATCTAAAATTTTTGTTAATAACGGAAAAACATCACCTTGAGCATTTCCAAAAACTTCCCGGTGATCTTTCCAAACCTGGTCAAGAGTCATTCCCTTATATTTGCCATTTTCAACCGTTGCGGGCCCATGCGGATGAGCAGAAATTGCCCAGCACTCTCCTGTATGGTCACTTGGAATTTGATAACCAAATTCAGTTGCTAACTTATCGCCGCCCCACATTTTTTCCTGAAAATATGGTTTCAAAAACATTGGTTCTGCCATTCATAATTCCTTCTTCACTGATCAGATTTACCTTAATTCTATCAAAAAGAGCGTTAAATGTAAACGCTATCTATTCAATAAAATCCGCAACTAATTGATCCCGGAAATCAAGAAATGCCTGGTTATCCGCGGTTGGATGAACCCGGTTCGTCAAGACGATCAATCCTTCTTGGCGTGCTTTGCTTAGTAAAATGTACGTTCCGGTATATCCCGTATGATAGATCCACGGCGTTTGATCCGGCGAAATACGGAGATCCCATCCAAGCGATCTCCCTAAATGGTGCGTTGTCCAATCTTTGAAAAGGGAATCAAGTGTTGAACGTTGTAAAAGATCATTCTCAGTAATTCCTAAAATCCACTGCGCAAACTTGATCAAATCATTAAGCGGCATAAAAAGACCGGCGGAACCACAATGCTTCTTCAGGATAAAGGCCTTGGGATCATGGACTTCACCTTGAATCAATCCCCGAGTAGCTGTCATCTCCGTGGGAACACAATTTTCTTTGACCGGATCAAAGGTACTTTCAGTTAATCCAAGCGGAATCAAAACTTCATTTTGGATTACCGTCTGAACCGGTGCTTGGTAAAATTTCTCAATTGTTTGTCCAAGCATGATCAAGCCGACATCAGTATACACGACTTTTTGATCAAACCAATCGCCCACCGAAAGCGAATCAAGGGCGGCAAGTAACTTGTCCGGCGGTAATTGATTGCGGTGCGGAATGTATCCTGAAATTGCAGATGTATGCGTTAATAAATGCCGCACCGTTACCCGCTGATCGTTAAAAAGCGGAATATGATCTGCAACCCGATCATCAAGAGCAAGCATTTCCTGCTCGATCATTTTCAAAATCATCGTTGTTGTTCCAACAACTTTAGTTAATGAGGCCATATCGTACAACATTCCCCACCGCAGCGGTTGAACTTGCGGGACCAGGGCTGCTTTGCCATAGACCATCGTTTCCACTTGCCCATCGTGCAAATGAGCGTAGGACACTCCGGGAGCGATCTGTTCATCAACCATCTGCATCATTCGCGCCTTAACTGCGTCTGCCTTCATCTGGATCCTCCTGTCTCAACTGATTTACATATCTGATTTTGAATTCGCCGTTTTGATAATCAACTAAACTTGCCCGCGAATTATCAACCAAAAATAACGGCACTTCACCGTAAAGACTTTCAATGAAATTTGATAAAATCAACCCATGAGTAACAATCAAAATATTGCATTCGCGGTCTTGATATTCATCGCCAATCATGCGCAACGCCCTACGAAAACGGGTATTTAACTGCGCTGCATTTTCAATCTCTTCCGTTCCGTCCATCGTCCGAAACAGCCGAATCAATTCGCCAACATGTTCTTCGTTCAAGAAAGCCCGAATGATTTTCTTCAACCCAAGGGTACGCAACGCTTGCGGAATCAATTTCATGTTCTTGGCTTCTTCAAACTGACCGAAACTCATTTCACGCAAATCCGGGTCACGATAAATTGGCGGAATCTTGCGTTGATTTTCCTCTAAAATATATTTAGCGGTTGCCTGGGTCCGTTTCAAATCACTGGTATAAACTGCTCGAAACTCAAGGTTACGTAATTCATATCCTAAACGTTTCGCCATCCGAATTCCCTTTGCCGTTAAAGGAGAGTCGGTAATCCCCTGTAACCTTGCTGCGCGATTTAATTTTGTTTGGCCATGCCGAACAAGGTAAAAGTGAACCGTTGCCATTAAAACTCTCCTTTCATATCATCTACTTTTAATTATACCGATTAAAAGCGTTTTTATGAATAAACTTAATTATCTTTTTTTGGACTTTCCTGTTAAAATGAAAATATATCATTGAGAGAAGGTTTCACGTTGATCGAGTTTGAATTTGAACCAATTTATGATGTGTTAAAACGAATCGAAACGCATCCTGAACTAATCATCGCCATCAAATCACCGTATAAAAACGTTGTCCAGGTTTTCATTCCTGACACAACGCCGGTTGAACACGCTGATTTTTACTTTCCATCAAATAAGTTGATGGTTAACCGTCTCCCGAATGAATTTATTAAATCGCATCCTAATTTATTTGCTGATTATTGGGAAGCAACTGGTAAGCCGCGTCCAAGCTTTGATGAAGTTTGGGCAACGACCGCTCATTTGTTAAAGGAAAAGGCTTATTTAATTGAATTGTCATTTGAATAGTAAGAAATGAAACGCAGCCGCGATCATCTCGCAGCTGCGCTTTTTAATCATCCAAATCTTCTTCAATATTTAATCCATATAAATCGTTAACTGGCAATTCTTTTTCAACTTGATGAACAACAACGAGGGCTACTGCACCCTTGCTTGATACGTAACCGGCAAAATTCGTAACTTCTTCAACCTGATAAACTAATCCGTCAGTATTATAAAGATACTGTCCAATGGCTGGAAGGGTTTCAAATTCAACCTTATTCATTCGATAGTAATCATCATGGACGTGATCATGCATCACGATCAAAACCTTATGCATCTTTCAATCCCCTTTTCATCTTTTGAATTCATTATACCGGATCGTAGCGTTTTTTAAAGAAAAATTTTATTTCAAATTTACTTTGTTGGTTCTTGACATTCATTTTAAAGTTTAATAAGATAAGAAAGTCAGGTTTTATTGGGTATTAGCCAAATTGGTAAGGCAGAGGACTCTGAATCCTTAATGTACTGGTTCGAATCCAGTATACCCAACTAATATTTATGCGTTCCGTTATATTGGGTTTAATTATCCTTGATATAACGGCTTTTTTGTTATTTTAATCGTTTCATTTATTTTTATGGAATATCATTGGTTTTCACTATAAGCCTAGCCAAAACCTAGCCAAAAAATTTTAGATCAAGGGCATAACTGTTAGCAATTAAGCTAGCAGTTTTTTTAATCAAAAAAAAACGCCACTATAAGTGGCGCAAAAAAGACTCTAGTTCATATTTTCTAATAATAATTTATTACCAACATGAATAGCCCCTTGCCCATCCATTGATGATATCATTGTGCATACAGATATGATGATGGGTGAAACATTATTGAATAATTTAATTGCAAATTTTTTCATATCATTTCTATCCTTAACATTTTCAGGAATTTCATCATCCTCTATTTTTAAAATAAAATTAAAAGTAATATTTAAACTCTTAGAAAAAAACGAATTATCATTAGTTTTGAACGACTCTGTAGCTGATAATGTAGGATTAAAATACACAGTATTATTGTCAGAATCTAAATTAATGTTTATTTCTACACTATCTTCTGTATTTAATTTTTCATCATGTGTCTCAAATTCCACTTTTTTTATTCTATAATTTTGTAATTCCAATTAATGCCATCTCCTTTTTTATAGTTAGGATACGATATTTCTAAATTATTAGGTATATTCTCACTATTTATACAAGATCCACTTATAGTTTCACTTATCTTCTTTTTTGCTAAATCGTTAAACTTTTTAAATCTATCAGTTTTAGGTGATAATATTTTAAAATCAAAATCAACCGATTCTCTTTCAGCAGCCTCTCGCCTAGCTATAATATCCGACATTGCTTTATCAACTGCTTCCCAATCTTTTGAATCAAAAGATTGGAATTCCTTATATATCTTTTCCATATCGACTAACATAGATATCACTCCGCATCTACTATTGATAAATTTGATACATCTAAAGCATTTCTAAAATTTTTTTTAATACAATAAACAACCTTAACATTACCGCAAATATGTGGCATTGATTGTTCTTTCATCCTTTCGGCAATAAATTCAAATACATGAATTTTAGGATATACTGCTGTACATCTAATAACTGATATATCGAATTTTTCAGACAAATAATCAACAAAGTCTTCTTTCTTACCCTTTTTTTTATTGTTTGAATGCCTTTTGTAGGAATCCCAAATTTTATCAAAAAAAATCAACTGATTACAATCTGTAAAATCGCCATAATTTACACTATCATTCAAACGCAAAGGAACGCGTGCTATTTTCACTGGCTTTGAATTTTTTTGATTATACCAATATCTTGCATTACCTTTATTATCCCAAAAATAAATGCCCTTACCTAACCAGTTTTTATTACCACTGTTATTGCTAATAGAAGAATCAAAAATTCCTTTTTTTAATTCTTCAATAGATTTACTTGTTCCTACATGGAACAGTGGAATACACCATTCTAGTGTAGGCTTCTTAGGCTGTTTACTAGTAAATGTAATTTCCAATGGTCTATTCAACTTCTATCCTTATATTTCTTTACAAGCCTATTATAGCAATGAATAAATACAAAATAAATATTAAAATAAATACAAAATAAATATTAAAATAAATACAAAATAAATATTAAAATAAATACAAAATAAATATTAAAATAAATACAAAATAAATATTAAAATAAATATAAAATGAAATTTTTAAACTTTATTTAGTATTTTTTAAATCCTTTAATCGGCTCTGCAAACAATAACAGCGCTTTATTTTGTAATTCAAAAAGCACTGCATAACTGTACATTAATTCATTTTCCACTTGCCATTTAGGCACATTCTGTAAATAACATTTCTTTAAAATCGTTTTATATCGATTATCAAAGATATTATCAATAATTATATTAACTATTTCTATAATATTTTTAGCCTCAATCGTTTTTACCATTTTTTGCTCTTGATGGTTAATATTACTAGAACTTTTTACACCATCAAAATTTACTGAACCTAGATCAGCAAAAACTGATAACTGTTTATATCTTGGATAATCTTTCTTGAAGAATTGTTTAACTTGTTTTATAGTCTTTTTTCTTCATCATTCATAGCGATCACCCAGCATATAACGTGTAAAACTCTTTCAGTGCTTTATTCTTTAAATAATTAAAATTGCTCTTTGAGGTTGATAATTTCTCACACATTTCTGAAACACTATATTGTTTATTAATTATGTAGTTATTCAAAATAAACCTTAAACGGTCATCAGAAACGCTTTCTATTGCTTTTTCAATTTTTTGGATGGTTAATTCATAGTCCACGTGTCGTATAACTTTATTCTCAGCACCATTTTTCTTACTTTTCCCACCAACTATACCTAAAGCAGGGCTTGAAATAATCGTAAATTCTTGTAAATCTTGTTTTAACTGGGTATATTTATTCAAGATCGCTTTAACCATCTTTACATCACTTCTCAAATTAACCACCTCTTTAAATAAAAAAACCTCTATCAAAATTGATAGAGGTAAAAATTAAAAATTAAAAATTTTGCAAAGTGCATTAATGAATATCAATCGTTTACGTTTAAAATTCCAGTCAAGAGAACTAAGATCACGTGTTGATATTGATAAATTAGTTGTGATTTTCATCACGTATTAATTATAACATAAATTTATCATTTTATAAATAGTTATAATATTAATTTATGAACGTTGCTTTTGCCTTTAACTGTTGAATCAATGATACTACTTGATATGGCTGTGTTTTCATATCAGTATCACGATTTAAATACCAAAATTGCGCTAACAACGTAACAGCATAATCAAATTGCTTAAACTGCGTTAAATCGGCTGTTTCTGATACTGCTGTTTTTATATATTCAACTGCATTATCAATATATGTTTGAATTACCTCATCATCATCGTTTATATCAATACATAAGGCTTTTTTTACATCATCTACGCTTACCGCCATACTTTCATCTCCTTACAAAAAAAGAGCTTAGGCAAAACCTAAGCTCACTTCCTACTAATTATTTTCCTGATTCAGTGGTTGATGTATTAGTCGTTGTTAAAGAAATATTTACGATTGCGTTCTTATCAATCACTTCATAATCTGAACGTAAAATAACTGATAAACCTTCACTAAAGCTATCAAATTTATCCCATTGAGCTGTAACTTGATTCCGTTCAAAAACAACTAACCCTTGAGCAAAATCGCCAACTAAAACAGGTGATGTACCATCTGAATTATCTGGTAAAAGCGCATTTGAAATTACCATCACTGGTGCACCTAATAAATTAAAACCACTTGGCGCTGTTACATCTGGTTGTAATAAGTAACGTCCTTCATTGTCTTTCAACGTATCTAAGAAATTAAATCCGTTTTGATTTACAACCCATGTTTTACTCAAAGCAGGATCAAGAGTAACGTTAAATACCTTCTTTAAATCATCAATATTTTTAGCGGTTGCCTTTGCAAATTGACTTGATGAACCGATTAATAAATCAATGATATTTTTGTTATTAGTATTTTGAACTAATTTTTGTAATTGATTTTTCACTTCTGAAACAATATCAACTGCACTATCCTCAATAACTTCATTTGATAAAGCAATCTTACCAGCACGTGTTTTTACATCAAACTTAACATCTTGGAACATGTTAGCATTAACATCACCAATTTCTGCTAATTCTTCTTTAGTGGCCAAAACCGCACTTTGTGGATTAGCAGCGATTGGATAATGTCCTTGTCCGTTTGAAACCTGTTTTACTGTACAAAGTTTAGCTAAATCATAAGTTGAGTTTTTTAATTCAAATACTGGCGTGATGATTTCATCAGGAATAACTGCGCTTGCACCTTGTGTTGTCACACCATCACGAAATTCACCACGGCTACGAATATATTCTTCAAATGAACGTGTTTCTGATTTATCTTCTTTATCTAAAATTACTTTTTTCATTTCTTTTTCCTCTTTTCCTTGATTCATAAATTTCTCATAACTACGTGTATCAACTTGAACATTTGTATCATCATAAGACGGTACAGCAACCACAGAAACATCAAATAAATTCTTTACTTGATTAATTGTCCGTGTAACGTTTCCTTCATCGTCCTTAGTCCATGTATCACCACCATCATTTACTTCAAAACCAAATGAACAAGCGTCAACATTACCACTCTTAACCTCTTCATAAACATCATTAGCAAATGATGTATTCGGCAAAGTGGCTTTAAAATGTAACCCTTTATCATCTGGCTCTAATTCTAAAGTTCCAGCCTTTACACTAGCTAAAACTTGTGTAAAATCATGGTTGTTTAACATTAAAACATCAGACAAATCTACATCATCTAAAGCATTCGGCGCCACAACTTCTGTAAATCCGCCTAAATCTTTACTTGGCGTATTCCAAACAATCGCATATCCTGATAAAACTTTAGATGTTTCTGTATTATTTTCGTTTTGTTCTTGATCCTCATTCTGAGGAGTTTCAACTTGAACATCATTCGCTTCCATTCCCGCTTGTGATGTTAGCCTGCGATCCTGTGTCATGAATATCATTCCTTTCTAAAAATTCATTTCCATTATCAACTTCAGGCAATCCAATTCTTGCCCGTGCTTCATTTAACGTAAGCACTCCGTTTGTGTATCCTTCGATTGCATTATTTTGCTGTGTTGTAGGATCTAAAGATAATAGCTTGCTGGTATCAAATTTCCAATCCTTGCCAAGTTTGAAAGACAATTCTGATGTGAAACAGTCAAAATATTTTTGCAGTGATCCTTGTAAGTATTGAAGATTACTCATCTGTTGGTTACTGTGTTCATTTTCAACACCTAATTTTTCAGGTGGTAACCCAAAGGCTTTTGCAATCTGCTTTGTCGTCCAATCATTTGAATTTACTAGCTTTAGAATATCTGAATTGATTTCCAAGTTTTGTAAATCCATATTGTCATCAAGGGCAACAACACCAGCTTCTCCGTTCTTTAAGTCTTGAAAGCCTTGTGCGATGTTATCCAATCCTTCTTGACTAAGGTTTGTATTTTTAACTTTTAGGATCTTTGCCCCAATTACGCCGTTATTAAAAAAGCCGATAAGTAACTTATCAGCTAAATCTTGTATTTTTCTTTCATTTGCTAATGAATATAACGGACTAATTCCTGTTACTCCGTCAACAGTTGCATATTTAAAATGCAAAACATCTTTCGCTTTTAATTCTCTCGCCCTACCATTCTCTGGCGTGTACTGGTAAGAAACTTCATCAGTTATATCATCTTGTAATACTGCCATTTGAGAATTAGGAACAAAGCGTAAGGTATGGTTACCTTCAATCAGCGCAAAAGCATTTCCATTTAAAAGCATATTTGCACATAACGCATACTTAAAATGCCAGCCATCCATATAATCACATGGTGTAAAATTAACCATTTTTGTTAATACAGGGACATCACAATATACTTCATTACTAGCAACATCAGAAGCAATAATATTAATTGCACTAAAAATATCGCTATTTCTTAATACTGAAGGTGATATGTAACTATTTCCTGTATCGGTATATGAAATTAAAGCATTAAAGACTGGATCATCAGTCAACACGGTTTGTTTTATTGTGTTGGATTTAAAAAACGCCATTTTATTCGCCTCCTTTCATGTTGTAATTGATAATGAAGGCAATCGCAGTTATTAATCCGCCTGTAACAATCATTCCCGTACCCACACCAAAATTAATAAAACAGCCAATCATAATAAAAACCATTCCCAACATTAAGAGAATGGTTTGAATATAATTTTTAAAAAATGAAAGCACCTTGATTAATAATTTCTTCACGCTGTTTGTTCGCCTCCTCATCATCAAAATAACTCATGCACGCTACGTAAGCATTTAATAAGGCGTCTACTGGATCAATTCGATTACTGTTTCTCGCTTTATCAATAATCACACCGTTATTATCAACCTTTAAAATCGCATTACTAATTGAATAAGCAAGGATCTTATTACCATAATGCTTTATTTTGTCATTATAAAGTTTCTCTCTAAAATCACGTGTCGGTATATTCATCGTTTTAGTACCCTGTCGAACTTCAAACAATGGATAACCCTCTTTTTCAAACTTAGTAAGTAGTGGTGCAAAATTCCATGGATCATAACAAATATATTTAACGTTTAAATCGTTCTCTAAAATTAAGTTTTGAACATAATTAAATACATCATCATAATCAATTACTCCGCTTTCTAGTGATGTGATTGTACATTCACCTTTACGTTCCAACGAAATGTAGTTAATACCATCACGCTTTATCTTGCTTTCCAGTCCGTAATGAGTACCAACCCACGAATGCGAATCACAGTAAAACTTATTATCGCTTGGAATTATCCAGCTTACCGCTGTTAAATCGTTACTCTTTGATAAATCGATACCGATATAAATATCTTTACCGTGAATATCAATCTTTTCTGTTTCGCCCTTGCTCCAATCGCTAACACTAATGTAGCTATCTTCTTGAGCTTGCATGAATACATTCATGTTCTTTACCATTACATTCGTGATATTCTCTTGTTTCATACCAACTTCAACATCTGATTTAATTTGTTCAAGCATGGTATCGCAAACTTCTTTGTTGGATAGTAACGGATTAGCCTTTATCCATTTATCAGGATCATTGATTTCTTCCTTGTCGTCTAAGGTGTAAATAATTCCAAAATAACGGTCTGATTGTTCTTTGCCTGATAAAATATCAGAAACGTAATCACACTCTTCTTTAAAAGGCGAATTGGTATTAAACCCAGCAGTTGAAATAATCGCTAATAAGCTGTTAGGCTGTTGAATCATACCAGATTTTAAAACGTTAATAATATCTCGATTCTTGCTTGAATGAAATTCATCAACAACACCTAAAGTAGGATTATAACCATCTAGCGAACTTGTATCAGTTGCAAGTGGAACAGCAAATGAATTTGATTTTCGATCTTCAATTCTTTGTTTGTTAATCTTCACTCTCCGTCTAACCGCTTTTGATTTACCGCTAAGCAAATGTAATTGGTCCGCCATCATGTCAAAAGCAAGATGAGCTTGTTTACTACTGTTAGCTGTGAATAATACCTGCTTACCGCGTGCTGGGCTTTTTTCTAGCAGTAATTCAATCACACCCATAATTGCAATGAGAAACGTTTTACCGTTCTTACGTGCAAATGATAATAAGCACCGATTAAAGCGTCGTGAGTTATCTTTTACAGACCGCCAACCATATAAATTACCAAGTATAAAACATTGGAATAATTCAAGCTTTAGTGGTTTGCCATCTGTTCTTGGTAGTAATTCAACAAATCGAAAAATCTTATCTACTAATTTCTCATCAAAATAGTAAGGAAAATCATTTGTGTTTTGTTTTTTAATATCATTGTTAAATCGTTCACAAGCCTGTTTAACTTTATTACATGCAGTAATTTCACCATTTAAAACTTCATTAGCGTATTCTTGCACTCGATTATTCAAGCAGATCACCGATTTCATCATCTTCATTTTCTCGTGCTTGATTTAAAGCTAGCTTAGCTCTTGATGAAATTGAGAGTCCTAAGTCATTACTTAAAGAGCGTAAATCCTTAATTGCCTTTTCACGTAAGCGCAAATTTTTGTTTTCCTTACCATCAACCACTGTTCCTTCTTCTTTGATTGCTAAGGTACACGTTTTAATTAAGGAATACGTTTCACAGTAAGCTGTTAATAACCCTTTGTCTAATTCACTGATTGGTGTTTCTTCTAATAAAATCGGTGTTACTCGATTCCATTCAGCCAATGCGTAATCAGTTAACCATTCAGGCGGTGTTACATCTAATTTAGAGTACTGATTTAACGCTTTTTCCATATCTCTACGCTGTGCTTTTTCTTCATTTGTTAAATGTTTAGTCATGTCACCAAGCGCTTTTACATTTCTACTCATCATTTCACCTCACTTTGTATACAAAAATACCGCTGTTATTACTAACAACGGCACTTCATACTCTCTCTATCATACATTTATTATAACATTTTTTTATAAAAAGTCCAATAACAATAAATAATTATTATTAATGGTTCAAAAGCTAAAATTTCATTTTATTTTAAAGGGATTTTTATTTACGGAAAAGTCTGTGCCCGCTCCTGCAAAATAATTTCATAGCCCCCGGTTATTTTTCTAACATTCATCAGTTAAGTTAGTTGATTTTTAAAATTTTATTTTCGATGATGTCGTTTCCAGTGGCAAGAATTACATAAACTCCGTAAGTTATCCTTATCCAGTCGCTTGTTCCAATTATCCCTGATTGGTTCGATATGATCCACGATGTCAGCCTTGCGCATGATACCATCTTTTAAGCACCATTCGCATAATGGATTAGCTAATAAGTAGCTGTGCGATAGTTTTCGCCATGCTGTTGTTTTATAGAAACGTTGATACTTGCCTTCACGTTGCATTCGATAGCTATATCGCTGTTTCTCAACCTGTTTCTTGTGCATTGTACAATATTTAACATCATAAGGTACTAGCACTGTACAGCCTGCATGCTCGCATTGTCTAACTGGTTTCATTTTACTTTATTTCCTGTTTTCTTCTGCAATGTTAGCGTGTCATATCCATTTAAACTATCATCAATATTCAATGAAACAATTTCATACTGTACTTTATCAATCATAACTGTAAGCGTGTCCTTTAGTCGCTTATCATGTTTAACAAAGATTGCCTTTTGATATGTTTGATTAACACCTGTATTCGATAATTGACTATTAATACTCTGGGTTACATAACCAAACCGTTTAGTGAATAGTGGTTTAAATGATGATACTGAAATACCATTTACTGTTTCGTGTGTTTGGTACTCACCAAACTGTGCTGTATGTTTTAATCTTGATAGTTGATACTGTTTCATTTAATCACCACCTTAATTTAAAACATACTGAACTAATGCAGTGTATTGTTTATCCATAACTTGGTACTGTACATCTACCACTTCAATCTCGTTATCTTCATAATAATCGTTAATCTTTGTTGCTAATCCTGAAGATGTTGGTGCTACTAATACCACTACTTTTTTATAT
>NZ_JAULLI010000049.1:0-933 GCF_030518115.1 Ligilactobacillus sp. 110_WCHN | reverse complement strand
ATTGGAGTTCGCCAGTTCAAACATTTGAGTGGCCGTGAATTCAGATACCAGTTAATCTGAATCAATTCATCATCACTAATCTCTTCAATTGGCTGACCCTTAGGAATAAATCGCCGTAACACTCGATTACGATTCTCATTACTACCACGTTCATGCGGAGAATAAGCATGGGCAAAGTACAACGGCACGCCGGTATTTTTCTCAATTGATTGGTAGTTGGCGAACTCTTTCCCGTGATCAACCGTCAGTGTCTTGAGATTAGTTCCTAATTGATTAGCTAACTCAAGGATAGCCTTAGTCATTGAAGTGCTATCTCGTCCACCAAGCCGTTTAACGATAGTAAGGCGACTCTTGCGTTCGACAAACGTGGCTACTGCTTGACCTTTGCGCTTGCCAGATAAAACTGTATCAGCTTCAAAATGGCCTGCAATATTACGATCAGAAGCTTCAGCTGGACGATCTTCAATCGAACGACCATGACTGAAAGTCCCACGGGTTTCTTTAGCACGCTTACGACGAATACCATGGTCAGGTAAATCAGTCATCCGAATATCTAGAAGTCCTTGATCGACCCAGTTATAGATAGTCTTGTAGGCGATCCTAACCACATGGGCTACTTGTTCAATTGACCATTTCTGAATCTTGATCTTGTCTTCGATTAGTCGCTTGAGGTTAGCCGTTAATGAGCATTTACGACCACGATAACTAAGTTTAGTTTCGTGGTCGGCTTGCGCACTAGTCGCATGGTATTCACCCTTTAACCGGTGAATTTCATTAAAGATAGTAGTCTTACTAAAGCCCAGGTAATCAGCGATATATCGAAGAGATCGCTTTTCATGACGAAGCGTTTCGATGACAATGCGGTCTGAAAATGATAAGATAGTGGTGCCCATAAAGGTCCTTCTTTCTAATGGAATGTTGTAACGACACCAT
>NZ_JAULLI010000048.1:0-1049 GCF_030518115.1 Ligilactobacillus sp. 110_WCHN | reverse complement strand
AAATTTACCTTTTAGGAGGAATATTAATATGACTACAAAAGTAGGTATTAATGGTTTTGGTCGTATCGGCCGTTTAGCATTCCGTCGGATTGCTGAAGTTTCAGATGACTTGGAAATCGTTGCTATCAACGATTTAACATCACCAGCTATGTTGGCTCACTTATTGAAGTATGACACAGCTCATGGTCAATTTGATGCAGAAGTTTCTGCAACAGATCACTCACTTATCGTTAACGGTAAGGAAATCCCTGTATACGCAGAAGCAGACGCAACAAACATTCCTTGGGTTAAGAACGATGGTGTTGAATTAGTACTTGAATCAACAGGTTTCTACACATCAGAAGAAAAGGCATCAGCTCACTTAAAGGCTGGCGCAAAGAAGGTTCTTGTATCAGCACCAGCTGGTGACATGCCAACAGTTGTATACGGCGTAAACGATGACATCATCACACCAGATGCAGACATCATCTCAGCTGCTTCATGTACAACAAACTGCTTAGCACCAATGGCAAAGGCTGTTAACGATGCATTTGGTATCAAAGCAGGTACAATGACAACAGTTCACGCATACACAGCATCACAACACGTACAAGACGGTCCAGACCGCAAAGGTAACAAGCGTAATGCACGTGCTTGTGCACAAAACATTATTCCTCACTCAACAGGTGCTGCAAAGGCCCTTGGTAAGGTTGTTCCAGAATTAGACGGCAAGTTGGATGGTCACGCATTACGTGTTCCAACAATCACAGGTTCAGTAACAGAATTAGTTGTAACATTGAACAAAGAAGTTACAGTTGACGAAGTTAACGAGGCCGTAAAGAAGACAACAGAAGGCAACGCATCATTCGGCTGCAACGAAGACGAAATTGTATCATCAGACATCATTGGTACATCATTCGGTTCAGTATTCGACCCAACACAAACACAAGTTGTAGGTAAGGGCGACGGCCAAGTTGTTAAGGTTGTTTCATGGTACGACAATGAATCAGGCTTCACAGCTCAAATGATCCGTACATTAGAAAAATTCGCAAGCATGCTTAAATAATTAA
>NZ_JAULLI010000047.1:0-1431 GCF_030518115.1 Ligilactobacillus sp. 110_WCHN | reverse complement strand
TGTAATGAACCCCAAAAGTTGGACACTTTATTAATCAGGCAACACGGGACTGAGTTCTGTACTGAACAGGACTTAGTCCTTTTAATTTTACCTTGATTCTGTCGTTATTGTAGTAATGAATATATTGATGAATAGTTTGAATCAAATCACTAGCGCTTTTATATAAGTTTTCATATCCGTAAAACATCTCTCGTTTCATGACACTAAAGAAATTTTCCATCATTCCATTATCTAAGCTATTTCCCTTACGAGACATACTTTGAATAATTCCATGGTCTTTCAAAAAGCTTTGGTAAGCTGAATGTTGATATTGCCATCCTTGATCGCTATGCAGAATCATTCCCTCTAATGAACCATGGCGACAAAGCTTATTTAACATGTTAAATGTCTGATGGAGAGTAGGTGAAGTTGAGACATCGTAAGCAATGATCTCTTCGTTATATCCATCTAATATTGGCGATAAATAAACCTTCTCTCCAGAGTTTAATTTAAACTCAGTAACATCAGTGTAGCATTTAGTCTTAGGCCGACTTGCGCTGAATTGACGTTTAACTTTATTATCTGCGATTTTACCAATTGTTCCTTTATATGAGCTATAACGATTACGTTTACGGATTACTTTGCCAAATAAGCCCATGGCTTTCATCAAACGTTTAACTTTCTTATGGTTAATTATTATACCGTTGTGACGCAAAACACATGTTATTCGACGATAGCCATAATTTCCATGATGCTTATTAAATATCTTTTTAATTTGAAACATTACCTTTTTGTTTTGCCGGTCTTTTTCATGAGAACGTTGATAATAAAAAGTTGAACGACTCATTTTAGCGGCCTTTAATAAAGCGGACAACGGGAACTGACAACGTAGTTGTTCAATTACTTTCGCTTTTTTTGATCGTTGATTGCCAATTCCCTTAATGCTTTTAAATAGGCGTTTTCCGCTCTTAAATATAGTAATTCTTTTTCAAGTTTCTTAAGTTTCTTTTCTTCTGGCTTAATCTTCTTTTGGTTATGTTTTGTGATGGTCTTTTCCCTCGGTCTTCCTATTGGTCTATTAATCACATTATAACCGTTTTTTTGATAATCTCGAATCCAATTAGATAACATTCCAGTTGAAGATAATCCTAAATCCAGAGAAACTTCAGTAGTAGTTTCGTGATTGGTTAAAACACGCATAATGGCATTTAATTTTTCTTCTCTTGTCCATTTACGATGAGGTCTATCGAGCCATGCGATGCCATAACGATTTAATATTCGAACCAAATAGTAAAAATTTCTTTTTCCAATTGGATAATATTCTTTTATTTCTGAGTATCTATATCCTTTTTGATACATGTGATACATATTTATTTTATCTTCTTTTGAAAATCGCATAAAAAACACCCCAAATCTTAGATTTATTTGTCCAAGATTGGGGGTGCATATCAT
>NZ_JAULLI010000046.1:0-1431 GCF_030518115.1 Ligilactobacillus sp. 110_WCHN | reverse complement strand
TGATATGCACCCCAAATCTTGGACAAAATAAATCCAAGATTTGGGGTGCTTTTTATGCGTTTTTCAAAACAAGATAAGATTAATATTTATCTTCTTTATCAAAAAGGATATCCGTATTCAAAAGTACGACAATATTATCCAATTGATGAAAGTAATTTTTACTATTTGATTCAAATATTAAATCGTTATGGAGTTTCCTGGTTAGATAGGCCAAGGCATAAGTGGACAAAAGAAGAAAAAATGGAAGCAATCGATCGAGTATTAATTAATCATGAAATCGGAAGAAGCGTCGCATTAGATTTAGGATTATCTTCAGCGGGAATGTTATTTAATTGGATTCGAGATTATCGAAAAAATGGTTATAATGTGATTGATAAACCAATAGGAAGACCGAGGAAAAAGATAATCACAAAACGTAATCAAAAGAAAATTAAACCAGAAGATAAGAAAATCAAGAAACTTGAGGAAGAATTACTATATCTAAGAGCTGAAAATGCCTATTTAAAAGCATTAAGGGAATTGACAATCAAAGATCAAAAAAAGCAAAAGTGATTGAACGACTTCGTTGTCAATTCCCACTGGCAGTTCTGTTGAAGGTCGCTAAGATGAGTCGTTCAACCTTCTATTATCAACGATCTCATAAGAAAGACCGGCAGAACCATAAAATCATGAAGCGGATCAAAGAAATCTTTGATCAACATCACGGAAACTACGGTTATCGCCGCATAACGTGTGTATTACGCAATGAAGGAATGACAACCAATCACAAAAAAGTTAAACGTTTGATGAAAACTATGGGATTATTTGGCAAGGTTATCCGGAAACGCAATCGTTATAGCTCTTACAGAGGGACAATTGGTAAAATTGTAGGAAATGAAGTCAATCGTCACTTCAGTGCTGATCAGCCACGAAAGAAAGTATATACTGACGTCACTGAATTCAGACTTAATAATGGTGAAAAAGTATACTTATCACCGATTTTAGATGGATTCAACGGGGAGATTATTGCCTATGATATCTCGACTTCACCTAATCTCCACCAAACGTTTAGGATGTTGAATCAGCTTGATCAATATGGATCACTAAACGGAATGATTTTACACAGTGATCAAGGATGGCAATATCAAAATGCGGCATACCAACAATTTTTAAAGGAACGCGGAATCGTCCAAAGTATGTCTCGTAAAGGAAATAGCTTAGATAATGGATTGATGGAGAATTTCTTCAGTGTTCTGAAGCGTGAAATGTTTTATGGTTATGAAGACCAATACAAAAATACTGATGAATTGATTCAAGCAATTCACCAGTATATCCAGTATTATAATAACGACAGAATTAAGGTAAAACTAAGAGGACTGAGTCCTGTTCAGTACAGAACTCAGTCCCAGGTTGCCTAGTTAATAAAGTGTCCAACTTTTGGGGTTCACTTCA
>NZ_JAULLI010000045.1:0-1520 GCF_030518115.1 Ligilactobacillus sp. 110_WCHN | reverse complement strand
CCTTCTAGAAGTAAATATCGCTCCACAGGAGCAGAATTTTAGTGATTTTATGTACACTAAATAAACCTGACTATTTGTAAAGAAAAAATAGTCAGTTATAATAATGTTATAACCAATTAGGATTATGCAACTTGTTCTTTTGCTTTAGCATAATCGTAAAATTGATTATGAATTATTAGATGGTATATTGTTCGTATTAATTTATGGACGCATGCGATAGCAATCTTCTTAGTTGGTAGAGAGGATTGCTTTTTTCGTTTTTGGTAATAATCATTGATGTGTGATGGTTGAAAGCGGGCAGCAGAGGCAATATTACCGATAGTGCGATAAAGGAGTTTACGGGCGTAAGAGTTTCCACGTTTACTGATATGGTCAGCGGCGACGAAATTTCCAGATTCGTAGTGACGAAGGTCAATACCAACAAAAGCATTGATTTTATTGGCGTTATTAAAGCGACGAATGTCGCCCAATTCAGCTAATAATAAAACAGCGGTTGTTTCACCAATTCCTGGAATGCTTTCTAAAATCGTTAAATCAGGTAATTGTTTAGCAATTGATAACATCTTCGTGACGATTTTCTTTTTAAGTGCATCGAGGCGCAATAATTCATTAGCATAGTAACGGACTTGATCGATTAATGATGAATCATCAGTTACAGATTGAAATGATAATTGTGCCAAATTGATTAGCCGTGCGGCTAATTGCCGACTTCGTTTATCAGAAATGTTACGTTCACTGCAAGTTTTAATTTTAATCGCTAATGAATCCACGTCATAACTAAGAATTTGAGTAGGTGTTGGTAACATAATTAAAACTTGCCAGTATAATTTTCCTGAGGGGCAGCTTAAGAATTGTTCATATTCAGGAAAAACGGATTGTAAAATGCGATGTAATCGATTTTTATCGCGAACAAGATCTTCATTGATTTGTTGATAAAAACGACTTTGATCTAATAGTTCTTGATAAATTGGATCTTGTTGATATGTAGAAACTCGATTAAGAATAAACTGTGTTTCAGCAAGATGACGTGCATCATTACGATCAGTTTTATTTGGCCGTAAACTATCTAATTGTTTTTTAGCCGCTAGTGGATTTAATTGAACATAATCAACATTATTTTTTTGTAAGAAAGTCCGTAAACGCCGAGAATAAACTCCTGTGGCTTCAAAAACAACCTCAGGTTGATTAACCTGTTGTAATTGAGTTAATAGTTGATTGAATCCTAAAGAGTCATTAGTGATTTTAAATTCATTAAATACTTGCCCATCAATCGCAACCGCCACGTTAGAAGTGACTTTACTAACATCAATACCAAAAACAAAACGCATAATATATACCATCCTTTCAAAGTTGATTCATAAACTTTTACTAATCTAATTTTCAAAACATGACATGAATGCCAACAGACTACGAAGAGATTCACAGTAAAAGCAATGAAGTTGCCATTTTGTTATGCGACATCAAGTGTCAAAAAAACTCACGACATGTCAACTTCATTTATCACTTTAACGCAAAGAAAA
>NZ_JAULLI010000044.1:0-1619 GCF_030518115.1 Ligilactobacillus sp. 110_WCHN | reverse complement strand
AACATTTGCGAAGTCAATTCGCTAGTAATTACGAGTCACAAACTTATAAATTGAGAGTTTGATCCTGGCTCAGGACGAACGCTGGCGGCGTGCCTAATACATGCAAGTCGAACGAGAATTTCTTACACCGAGTGCTTGCACTCACCGTAAGAAATTCGAGTGGCGGACGGGTGAGTAACACGTGGGTAACCTGCCCAAAAGAAGGGGATAACATTTGGAAACAAATGCTAATACCGTATAACCATGATGACCGCATGGTCATTATGTAAAAGGGTGGTTCTGCTATCGCTTTTGGATGGACCCGCGGCGTATTAACTAGTTGGTAGGGTAACGGCCTACCAAGGTGATGATACGTAGCCGAGTTGAGAGACTGATCGGCCACAATGGGACTGAGACACGGCCCATACTCCTACGGGAGGCAGCAGTAGGGAATCTTCCACAATGGGCGCAAGCCTGATGGAGCAACGCCGCGTGAATGAAGAAGGTCTTCGGATCGTAAAATTCTGTTGTTAGAGAAGAATATGAGTAATAGTAACTGATTATTCACTGACGGTATCTAACCAGCAAGTCACGGCTAACTACGTGCCAGCAGCCGCGGTAATACGTAGGTGGCAAGCGTTGTCCGGATTTATTGGGCGTAAAGGGAACGCAGGCGGTTTTTTAAGTCTGATGTGAAAGCCTTCGGCTTAACCGGAGATGTGCATTGGAAACTGGAAGACTTGAGTGCAGAAGAGGAGAGTGGAACTCCATGTGTAGCGGTGAAATGCGTAGATATATGGAAGAACACCAGTGGCGAAAGCGGCTCTCTGGTCTGTAACTGACGCTGAGGTTCGAAAGCATGGGTAGCGAACAGGATTAGATACCCTGGTAGTCCATGCCGTAAACGATGAATGCTAGGTGTTGGAGGGTTTCCGCCCTTCAGTGCCGCAGCTAACGCAATAAGCATTCCGCCTGGGGAGTACGACCGCAAGGTTGAAACTCAAAGGAATTGACGGGGGCCCGCACAAGCGGTGGAGCATGTGGTTTAATTCGAAGCAACGCGAAGAACCTTACCAGGTCTTGACATCTTTTGACCACCTAAGAGATTAGGTTTTCCCTTCGGGGACAAAATGACAGGTGGTGCATGGCTGTCGTCAGCTCGTGTCGTGAGATGTTGGGTTAAGTCCCGCAACGAGCGCAACCCTTGTTGTCAGTTGCCATCATTCAGTTGGGCACTCTGGCGAGACTGCCGGTGATAAACCGGAGGAAGGTGGGGATGACGTCAAGTCATCATGCCCCTTATGACCTGGGCTACACACGTGCTACAATGGACGATACAACGAGTCGCGAGACCGCGAGGTTAAGCTAATCTCTTAAAGTCGTTCTCAGTTCGGATTGCAGGCTGCAACTCGCCTGCATGAAGTCGGAATCGCTAGTAATCGCGGATCAGCATGCCGCGGTGAATACGTTCCCGGGCCTTGTACACACCGCCCGTCACACCATGAGAGTTTGTAACACCCAAAGCCGGTGGAGTAACCATTTGGAGCTAGCCGTCTAAGGTGGGACAGATGATTGGGGTGAAGTCGTAACAAGGTAGCCGTAGGAGAACCTGCGGCTGGATCACCTCCTTTCTAAGGAAT
>NZ_JAULLI010000043.1:0-1746 GCF_030518115.1 Ligilactobacillus sp. 110_WCHN | reverse complement strand
AAGCGTAATGGTATTAAGTCAAGAATAAATTGATTTGATTTACCACTATATTTCTTGTTTTTAGGCGCACTCAAATAAGACTAGCCTAAAATCCTAAAAATTTTAGGTTGAGAAGGATATGCGCATTGAATAAAAATTATTTATTCAGTCTCTTTAGCCTCCTTCGGTGGCATATAGAGTTGGTGATTACGTAGTAGCGTATCCACCAAGCGCACAAATTTTCTTGCGGTTAAAACGAGGGCTCGCTTATGTTTATGTTTAGGTGTTTCAGCGTATTTACGCTGATAGAAAGTCTTATATTCAGGAACACGATTCTTTACCGAGTTGGCAGCTTCAACAAGGTAATATCGAAAGTATCGATTTCCTGTTTGGCTTAATTTAGTGTTTTCGGATTCAAAGTTTCCAGACTGTTTTCGTTTCCAAGTTAAACCAGCATATTTCGCTAGTTGAGCTTGGTCGGGAAAACGTTCAATTTGACCAATTTCAGCTAAAATGCCAGCGGCATAAACTGGGCCAACGCCTGGAATACTGGTTAAACATTTATATTCTGGTGTTGTAGAAACTAAATCTTCGATTGCTTTATTAAGATCCTTGATCGATTTAGTTAATCCACGCATTTCACGAGCTAAGATTCCAAGAATAGTATCGATAGAATCAGCCATCGTCTTGTCAAGACGATATGAATTGCGACATGCTTTTTGAATGGTTTTCGCAAAAACCTTTGGGTCTTTGAAACGCCCATGACCTTTTTTCTGAACTAATTCAGCCAGGTCTTCAAGCGGCATATTAGCTAAATCATCAATTGATAATTCTTCAGTCATTAGTTCAATTGTTGTCGCACTAAATACTTGAACAGAGTCTAATTCATGTGACAAGGTATTGACTTTATAACAAAGATTTTCAAGAAAATGTTGTTTAGTTTCAGTTAATTGTTGAATTAGTTGATAACGAGAACGAGTAAGGCGTTGTAAAGCCATAAATTTCTCTTCACGCATTGGTGAAGTAGTTCCTCGTCCAATTCTCAAATAATCAGCAATGATAAAAGCATCATTATAATCAGTTTTATCGGTATCGTAAGACTCGGCATATTTCCGAACTCGCCGTGGATCTTCAATCACAGTTTTGACATTTAATGCTTTCAATTCTTGATCGTTTTGAAAGAAAATTGCCGGATGAAAACTGTAAAGTGAAGTTGATTCCATACCAATCATGATCTTTTTAAAATGGCTTTCAGCATTAAGCCTGATGATCTCATTTTTGATTTGGTTAGCACCAACGGTGTCGTTAGTGAAACGAGTTCGTAAGAATACTTGGTCGATTTGATCGCCAAGAAAACATGCCTCTAATGTCTCAGAGCTAACGTCTAAACCAACAAATAAATTCATAAGGAAAGACCTCCTTTCTGATTGAATTTAGGAATTGTTTTAGTACTGAGGGCTGCCCAAGATAACATTGCATAACAGCAGCCTCGCATAAAAGAATTTCATTCTATGAGATAAAAGCTGCATTTCAACTCTACTAAGTTGAAATAAATCCCATAGAGAAACAAGTAATGCGTATGAAGTTATAGCAATGGTCTGGGAAACACGCTTTTAAAAGTAGTTGTACCTACAGGAGAATTTAGAACAATCCCATTTAGGACTTTCCTATATGACTATTATCTCAGGCACCACACAGTACTAAAACAAAGAATTTAATTTTTAAGGAAAATCATCATGAGATGATTACAAAACATATATTACGAGG
>NZ_JAULLI010000042.1:0-2954 GCF_030518115.1 Ligilactobacillus sp. 110_WCHN | reverse complement strand
TAAAGACCTTTATGGGTTTTTCTGTCCACTAAAATGTTCAACTTAAATTTTACAATCTGCTTTACATATAATTTCTATAGTGTTACCTTAATGATGAACATTTAACTAAAAGAGGGATTGAAATGAAAGGTTTAAGAAGACACAAAGTAATTTGCAGTCTGGTAATCGCAATCGCCAGCGTGTTCCTTTTTTGTTTTAATGCTAATGCAGCAGCAATTAAAGTAAATGGTTTAGATGCGTCGCAAGCGACTGTAAAGGGATTACAAGTTTCGGGGGCAGTTTCGAATATCCAATATTCATGGTCTATTCCGGATAATGAAAACGTAGCGGATGGAGATACGGCAGTATTTACATTGCCAAATGGCTTTGAAATTTTACAGGGCTTTCAGGGAAGTGTAAAAGCAGTTGACGGGACAGTTGTTGGGACAGCAGTGATCAATGCTAATTCGTCAACTGGAACAATTAAGTTTAATGGAACCTTAACCGGGAAGACTTAACGGCAAGGAACATTACAGTTATGGGCTTGCAAAAACAGACCTAGTAATACTTATCAAGTAAGTAGTCCATCACTTGGACCGGTGACTAAATTCGGAAGGGTTGTGGAAGACGGTTTAGAAGTCAGTGGAGCAGTGATTCCTCAGGGGTCAAAAGCCACTAACTTTGCAACTTCAAGTGCTGCATATAATATGACATGGTACGTTTTGATTAATCCATCAGGAAAAAGTTTGAAAAATGTTGTGATTACGGATCATGGTTCAGATACGGATTTTGAAATTCATGCTTATCAAGCAACTGTAAATGGAACTACTATCTCAGGAACAAATGGGATTCCGTGCACTCCGCAGCAGGATTATGATACGCATACTTTAACAGTTAATTTAGGGGATATTAATACTCCTGTACTCTTGACGTACCATTCTTCACATTTCAAAACAGATACAGCGGATATTGATACGTTTAACAATGAAGCTACTGTTACAAGCAACGGAACGGTTTTAGGAAGTACCAATGCTGAAGTTGGTTGGGGCATAACAGGAACTGCATCATATAGTAATAAACCGTACGTAAGTTCATCGAACTCAAGTAGTTCATCAAGTTCAAAAAGTATAAGCAACTCAAGTAGCAAGAGTTCATCAAGTTCTGAGAGCTTAAGCAGCATATCAAGCAGTAAGGGTTTGATGAGTAGCAGTGAAATTTCTTCAAGTTTATCGAAAAACTCAGGCAGTTTGGGTAATCCATCAAGTTCATTGGTAAAGAATTCAATGAATTTGCATGGTGGTACAAATAATAAGTCAGTTACAAAACCTTCAAATCATTCTAGTAAAGGCCATCTACCGCAGACTGGAGAGTTGACATCAATTGTTGCAGCTACAATTGGTGTGATACTAATTGCGGTTGGTGTGTATAGCGTTAAAAAAATGAAATAGTTAATAATCACTGTAATAAAGGCCGAGGCAAATAGTCCGCGGCCTTTTTATATTGATTTAAACATAAATGTTAAATTTTTTTATATCTTAAATTACAATCTCCTTAAGTTCATTGATAAGATGTACAATAAATCTATATCAAGGAGTTAGGGGCAAGGTTAATGTTACAATTAATATCACTTTTAATTGAGCCATTACATATTGTCTGCTTTTACATATTATTTTTTACTCAAAGTTGGGCTCATGTAAGAAATTTACGAGTAAGAAAATTTAAAAAATTAGCAGTCGCGTTGATGGTAATGGTTCTGTTTCAGTTTTTGATCGAATTATATTCACCTATTCGATGGTTTCTAATCCTATGTACAAATTTAGCAACAATTTTGTTCTTAATTTTAATTACGTATTTAGCGTTACGACAGCATAATCATTCTGATTTAACGTTACAGATTAATATTTTGCTTTCAATGGACATTTTTATTGTAGTTCAAATCTTTTGCGCATTTTTAGATAAATCATTACTTGTATTGTGTCAGGATGTAAGAGTCGTTCATCCGATGATTCTAGTTGTTATTTTACACAATGTTGCAGAAGGTGTTTTAGCGTTTTCGCTTGGAATAACTTCCGGTCGATTATACAATCTTGATAGAGTCATTGATAAGAAAATCGATAAGCAAGTTCAGCGGATCGTAGTAAGTATGTTTGTAATCATGTATGCTTTGACATGGATTTATACTTCAACCCAAAGTTTATATAATCATGTTGAAAATCTACTGTTGCTTTTGATTATTCAGCTTGTTTTCTTTTGGATTTTGTACTTTGCAATTAACCGGCGCGAAAAGGAACGGATTCATAATGAATTGGTTGAAGACCGGTTGAGCAACTTGAAAGAATATACCGATCACCTGGAACAAGAGCAGCGGAAATTGCGGAAATTTAAACATGATTATCAAAATATGCTTTTGAGCTTGGAAGAAAATTTGCGGTCGTCGGATTCAAAGGATGCGAAGGAATACCTGCAAACGTTTAAACAATATAGCGACAACTACATTAGCGAAAGCGGTCTGTGGATGTTTAATGACTTTGACAACATCAAAACGCCGTACCTTAAAAGTATTTTGATCAATAAAACTTCGCAGGCAACGGAGCAAGGAATCGACGTTCACTTTGAATGCAAGTATGACGTTGAAGAAATTGCGATGGAGCCATATGATTTAGTTCGAATTGTCGGAATTGCGTATGACAATGCGATTGAAGCCGTGAAGGATTTTGACAAGGAGCGGAAGAAGATCAACATTATGGTTTACCGCTCAGAGGGTCAAACTGAAATCTCAATTGCAAATCCGGTGCTTAAAGCAAAGAACTTAGCGCATATCAAAAAGGAAGGGATTACCACTAAGAAAGGTCATTCCGGTTTCGGATTAGCAAATATTGAAGAAATCAGTAATCACTATGCAAACCTTTTGGTAAACTATCAAGAAAAAGACGGCTGGTTTACGATTGACTTTGTTGTTATGGATCAATTAAAAA
>NZ_JAULLI010000041.1:0-3033 GCF_030518115.1 Ligilactobacillus sp. 110_WCHN | reverse complement strand
AAAAAGTTCTTAATCGCTAAACTCATAGACCACTATCATAAGATAGTTGAGGTTAAGTTATTAAGGGCGCATGGTGGATGCCTTGGCACTAGGAGCCGATGAAGGACGTGACTAACTGCGATAAGCTTCGGTAAGCTGTAAGTAAGCAATGACCCGGAGATTTCCGAATGGGGAAACCCAAAACCGTGAGGTTTTATCGCTAAGTGAATTCATAGCTTAGTTGAAGGAAGACGCGGGGAACTGAAACATCTAAGTACCCGCAGGAAGAGAAAGAAATTCGATTCCCATAGTAGCGGCGAGCGAAGTGGGAACAGCCCAAACCAAGAAGCTTGCTTTTTGGGGTTGTAGGACTGGACATCTGAGTTACCAAGAGATAACGTAGCTGAACGATCTGGGAAGATCGACCAGAGAAGGCAATCGTCCTGTAAGCGAAACGTTGTTTCCTCAGTCCAGGATCCTGAGTACGGCGGAACACGTGAAACTCCGTCGGAATCCGGGAGGACCATCTCCCAAGGCTAAATACTACCTAGTGACCGATAGTGAACCAGTACCGTGAGGGAAAGGTGAAAAGCACCCCGGGAGGGGAGTGAAATAGTTCCTGAAACCATGTGCCTACAAGTAGTCAGAGCTCGTTAATGAGTGATGGCGTGCCTTTTGTAGAATGAACCGGCGAGTTACGCTTGCATGCGAGGTTAAGGAGGAAAGTCCGGAGCCGCAGCGAAAGCGAGTCTGAAACGGGCGTTTCAGTATGTAGGTGTAGACCCGAAACCAGGTGACCTACCCATGTCCAGGTTGAAGGTGCGGTAAAACGCACTGGAGGACCGAACCTGTGTATGTTGAAAAATGCTAGGATGAGGTGTGGGTAGCGGTGAAATTCCAAACGAACTTGGAGATAGCTGGTTCTCTCCGAAATAGCTTTAGGGCTAGCCTCGGAGTAAAGGATCGTGGAGGTAGAGCACTGTTTGGACTAGGGGCTCATCAAGAGTTACTGAATTCAGATAAACTCCGAATGCCACAGATCTATATCCGGGAGTCAGACTGCGAGTGATAAGATCCGTAGTCGAAAGGGAAACAGCCCAGACCACCAATTAAGGTCCCTAAATATGTGTTAAGTGGAAAAGGATGTGGGATTGCATAGACAACTAGGATGTTGGCTCAGAAGCAGCCACCATTCAAAGAGTGCGTAATAGCTCACTAGTCGAGTGATCCTGCGCCGAAAATGTAACGGGGCTAAACACATTACCGAAATTGTGGATGCACGACGTGCATGGTAGGAGAGCGTTCTAAGGGCAACGAAGCTAGATCGTAAGGACTGGTGGAGCGCTTAGAAGTGAGAATGCCGGTATGAGTAGCGAAAGATTAGTGAGAATCTAATCCACCGAATGACTAAGGTTTCCTGGGGAAGGCTCGTCCACCCAGGGTTAGTCGGGACCTAAGCTGAGGCCGAGAGGCGTAAGCGATGGATAACAGGTTGAGATTCCTGTACTATTAAGATCTGTTTGAACGATGGAGGGACGCAGGAGGCTAGAGAAGCGCACGGCTGGAAATGTGCGTCCAAGCAATGAGTTGGTAGCTGAGTCAAATGCTTAGTTGCGTAACAACAAGTTGTGATGGGGAACGAAATTAAAGTAGTGAAGAGATCGATGTCACACTGCCAAGAAAAGCTTCTAGTGAGGATCTTGATACCCGTACCGCAAACCGACACAGGTAGTCGAGGAGAGAATCCTAAGGTGAGCGAGAGAACTCTCGTTAAGGAACTCGGCAAAATGACCCCGTAACTTCGGGAGAAGGGGTGCTGACCTCCGGGTCAGCCGCAGTGAAAAGGCCCAGGCGACTGTTTATCAAAAACACAGGTTTCTGCAAAATCGTAAGATGAAGTATAGGGGCTGACGCCTGCCCGGTGCTGGAAGGTTAAGAGGATGAGTTAGCTTCGGCGAAGCTCAGAATTGAAGCCCCAGTAAACGGCGGCCGTAACTATAACGGTCCTAAGGTAGCGAAATTCCTTGTCGGGTAAGTTCCGACCCGCACGAAAGGCGTAACGATCTGGGCACTGTCTCAACGAGAGACTCGGTGAAATTATAATACCCGTGAAGATGCGGGTTACCCGCGACAGGACGGAAAGACCCCATGGAGCTTTACTGTAGCTTGATATTGGGTGTTTGTACAACTTGTACAGGATAGGTAGGAGCCATTGAAGGCGGAACGCTAGTTTCGCTGGAGGCGTTGGTGGGATACTACCCTCGTTGTATGAACACTCTAACCCACGCCGGCAAACACGGCGGGAGACAGTGTCAGGTGGGCAGTTTGACTGGGGCGGTCGCCTCCTAAAAGGTAACGGAGGCGCCCAAAGGTTCCCTCAGAATGGTTGGAAATCATTCGCAGAGTGTAAAGGCAGAAGGGAGCTTGACTGCGAGACCTACAAGTCGAGCAGGGACGAAAGTCGGGCTTAGTGATCCGGCGGTTCCGTATGGAAGGGCCGTCGCTCAACGGATAAAAGCTACCCTGGGGATAACAGGCTTATCTCCCCCAAGAGTCCACATCGACGGGGAGGTTTGGCACCTCGATGTCGGCTCATCGCATCCTGGGGCTGTAGTCGGTCCCAAGGGTTGGGCTGTTCGCCCATTAAAGCGGTACGCGAGCTGGGTTCAGAACGTCGTGAGACAGTTCGGTCCCTATCCGTCGCGGGCGTAGGAAATTTGAGAGGATCTGTCCTTAGTACGAGAGGACCGGGATGGACATACCGCTGGTGTACCAGTTGTTCCGCCAGGGGCAGCGCTGGGTAGCTATGTATGGATGAGATAAACGCTGAAAGCATCTAAGTGCGAAACTCACCTCAAGATCGGATTTCCCATTCCGTAAGGAAGTAAGACCCCTGAGAGATGATCAGGTAGATAGGATGGAAGTGGAAGTGCAGTGATGCATGGAGCGGACCATTACTAATCGGTCGAGGACTTAACCAAAGGTTAAGGAACGTGATGTTCGAGGTAAGAGAAATTATTATCTAGTTTTGAGGGAACAAGGTTCTCTTGAATA
>NZ_JAULLI010000040.1:0-3611 GCF_030518115.1 Ligilactobacillus sp. 110_WCHN | reverse complement strand
CTATAAAAGAAAAAACCGTTGATAATGGGTTTAGAAAACAATAATAGCTAGAAAACTGTATCATTCACTGAATAAAAGTAGTATTACACATAAGCAATTGTAAGAAAATAAGATCCTATATTATTTGAAGTACACTCTAAAGTTGGATGGGGGTAATCTGAGGTACAGATCAAAACAGACTTTGTTTTACTTTACCACTATTTTGAAAAAATGGATGTAGCAATTTTAATTAATGCCTTTATGCGAGTCCTGGTAAATTGTATTGTGACTAATAAAAACTTTTTTAAGTTGTAATTATAAAGTACTAGTAGATTACGTCATAAAACTACTTAACATATATAGAATGTAATAAAGTGTATTGATAGAAAATAAAAATTAAAGATAGCGTAAATATCTTGTGTGACGCTTAAACTATATTATATAATATGGCCGTAAAAAATATTTACCGTTGAAATAGGCAACGGAAAACATGTGATTTATGCCAGGTTATATAAGACTGGATGGTTGGCAAACAACGAAAAAACCTATAAAAAGAGACCTAAAGCTGGTCTCTTTTTTATATCGCTAATAATAGGTTTAATATCTATATCATCAATTGGGTATTTGGTGAGTTTATCATTTTTATTAGGACTGTTGAGTTTCTTTAATAGGAAAACGGATTTACTATATAATCCATTTCCGGTTATGCATGCCAGGTCGATTATCTATTTATTTGATTTAATCATATTATCAAATTGAAGATTGATCCGTTTCCTTCAGTTACCTGAACGTCATTATCATTAGTTAAAAGGGGGTTAGTGCTGGTAAAAGTTGTAATTTGGCCTTAGTATATTCACTTTGATAGTAAATATCAACTCTTTCAATACGATTTTTCTTTAACATATTGTAAAAGCTATTAGCACTTTTATTTTTTTTAAACAACACCCTGAAAGGTGTTTAAAGCTTTGTTTTCTAAATGCTACTGATAACGTCTGTTTTCTCAATAAATACATCTCCTGAGTTTAATACTTATATTACAAAGCATGATAAGAAGTAAATGTTGAAGTAAAAATAAAAAAGCCTGATAAGAACTTGGAAAATATCAGGCCTATATATGACGCGTTGTTATGTTTAAAAAAACACGACAACGATATAAGTGTACCATAATGGGAGATATATTTAAATAGACAACAAGAAATAAAGCCTCTCCTTGTTTGTACTGGAGCTTATGATAAATTGCTATAAAAAAGAAGTCCGTTTTTTGACGGATTTCTTTTTTTTGTACAAATAGTGTCTATTAGTTATTATGCATTACTTTTACGTTCATAAATTAAACGTTCACTTTCAGGAAGTTCCTTTAGATAAGACTCTACAGCTAATCGAACTACTTCATACATAGGAATATCCTTTGCATAAGCAATACAACTAATCATTTTTAATACTGGCGGATCAACTTGAACAGGTTTTCGTTCTTTAGCACTATATTTAGGCTTTTCAGTGTATTTAATACTTACGTCATCTTTAATTACGATTTCGCTTGCTTTAATTGGCTTTTTTTCATTATTCTTTTCTTTATGATTATTGTTTAATAATGCCATTTCTTTCAATCTCCTTTCCAAGAGAAAGCAATTCATTATTCATAGAGTCATAATATTTAGGAGTGTATGTAAAGTTTAAAACATCTCCCGTTTTTTCGAAACTTTCGATTCTCTTTTCTAATTCACAGAATAAATCAGCGAATAATGCCCACATTTTTACATCAGCAATTTGTTTTAGTGCGATACCGGTTTCTCCCCAGCCTTCTATTCGATCATGATGTTTAATGATAGTATTAAATACATTATCTTTACCAAACTTTTCGATGGTTTCTCGATAATTTGATATTTGTTGTTTTCTTCTATTTTGTAAAATGGCAGGTAAAATCCCTGCTACTTGAAAATGTGCATCATTTGGAAAGGCTGCTAACATTGGAGCTAGATAATCATTAATCAGCATTTCTGTACCATCCATAGAAAATCGTTTAACTTCTTGCACAGCTACAATATAATCAGTACACATCATAATAGCGTCAACTGTATTATCTGTAGATGGTGCCACGTCGAAGAAAATATAGTCATATTTTTCTTTTAGCGGTTCAACCATATCTTTAAAAAACAAATATCTTTTCTTTCGATCAGAACTATGATCTAATATCCAATCATTAAGTTCATGAGCACTACTAGACCCAGCGATGAAATCTAATGTTGGTGATAAATGAATTATAGCTTTTCTTAAATTTCTATTTTGAACAGCTCTAATAAATGATTGCGGATAATCCGTTATATTGAATGTTCTACTCATATTTTGGGTAGAATTGGCTTGCATATCGACGTCAATTAAAAGAACCTTTTTTTTAAATAACTGACTGCTGACCAATGAAATAATATCAGTGTCGCTTGTTTTACCAACTCCACCTTTTAAATTTGTAAATACTACAACTTTACCCATTTTTTTCTCCTTAATTTATATATGTAACAAATATATTTATAACATACTAATTTAAGATAAACAAGTCAATTATTTGTGACATTAATATATTAAATATATTAAATATATTTAATATATTTGCCTATATATAAGCATTTGATGTAGAAATATACTTAATATATTTAATAAATGTAATATATTGGATATATTAAGTATACTAAATATATTTAACTGAATAAAATATATTTTAAACAGTAACTATTGACAATTGTTATACCAATGATAAAATTAAAGAGTCGAAAAAGTTAATATAAATTAGAGTAAAAAAATAAGACTCTAGCTTTCAAAGTGAATTGCCGTTCATCTTGAAAGGTTTTAATCGATGCCTCATCATCAATTAAAACATCTATAACCATTTCGAACCGGTTATAGATCTACCTAGCGTCTTGTCTTATGAAGTTATTATACCGTTATATAATCATAAATTCAAGATTGCTGGACAGTAGTATATATTGAAAATATATTAATTGTTTTGATTATAGGTTAAGAGGCATCAATTAATTGAACGATGTCTCTTTTTATTATTCTCGTTAAGATGATTATCGTTACCAAACATTGAAAAAGCGCAGAATCTACACTGCGGATTAAAACAAATTCTAGACGTGGTTAGCTATTTTATAGCATTTTATAGCTAATCAAGGTCAGCAGGTAAATGTCACAAGCCTGCACATATACTAATGTATGAAGCCTAAGTTAATATAATTTAATTAATATGGTAAAGAGTGATGATGTGGCTAAACTTCGCTAAGCAATACGACTGGAGTTAAGTACAGAAGAGGAAGACTGGTGTTTTACACGATCGAGTCAAGAAAGCTGTATAGTTACTCGTAAGCGGTTCTTAGACTTATAGTAGCTCGACAGGGAGTTTATCAAAAGATATGTGAAAACATGACACGTGGGGCGAGTAGGAACGTGGGAAAAGATAAATGATTATCTGAGATGATAATTAAAGTAAATGCTATTGCGTGACACGACATGACGGCCGACGGCAAACGGTTAGTTATTGAACGTATGCTTTCTTTATATGTATAAGGGAAAGTATGCATTCTCCTCTAATCAAACCTCTAGCAAACAATTGATTTAGTTAATTGTAAAGTATTTACTAT
>NZ_JAULLI010000004.1:0-109858 GCF_030518115.1 Ligilactobacillus sp. 110_WCHN | reverse complement strand
TTTAAGTGTGAAAATCGAAAGATTTTTATAGAGGCGGGTGGAGGTATAGCCTCTATCCGCCTTTATTTTATAGTGAAATTGGCTTCAAAAACCGATTTAACTACCAAATTTATATTTATGGAGGTTAGGCACTATGGCTAAACTTATGGTATCTGATTTAAAAGATGACCTTAAAGGTAAAAAAGTTTTAGTTCGTGTTGACTTTAATGTTCCGATTAAAGACGGCGTTATTGGTGACGACAACCGGATGACAGCTGCTTTACCAACAATCAACTACATTATCGACAACGGTGGAAAGGCAATCTTGTTCTCACACCTTGGTCGTGTAAAGACTGAAGAAGACAAGAAGGCTTTGACATTGAAGCCAGTTGCTAAGCACTTAGCAGAATTATTGAACAAGCCAGTTACATTTGTTCCTGTAACTCGCGGTGCTCAATTAGAAGACGCAATCAACAACATGAAAGACGGCGACGTTTTACTTGTTGAAAATACACGTTTCGAAGACTTAGACGGTAAGAAAGAATCAGGCAACGATCCTGAATTAGGCAAGTACTGGGCATCACTTGGCGATGTTTACGTAAACGATGCCTTTGGCACAGCTCACCGTGAACACGCTTCAAACGTTGGTATCGCTTCAAACATGAAGGCTGCCGGCAAGAAAGCTGCTGCTGGTTTCTTACTTGAAAAGGAAATCAAGTTCTTAGGTAACGCTGTTGACAATCCAGAACACCCATTTGTTGCTATCTTAGGTGGTGCAAAGGTTTCAGATAAGATCGGTGTTATCAACCACTTGATCGACAAGGCTGACAAGATCATCGTTGGTGGTGGAATGGCATACACATTCTACGCAGCTAAGGGTATCAAGATCGGTAACTCATTAGTTGAAAAAGACAAGATCGAATTAGCTAAGGAAATCATGGAAAAAGCTGGCGACAAGTTAGTTCTTCCAATCGACAACGTATGTGCTGAAAAATTTGATAACGATGCTCCAAGCAAGGTTATCGAAGGCGATATTCCTGATGGTTACATGGCATTAGATATCGGACCAAAATCAGTTGAAGAATTCGAAAACGTTTTGAAAGACGCTAAGACAGTTGTATGGAACGGACCAATGGGCGTATTCGAAATGCCTAACTTCGCAAAGGGTACACTTGAAATTGGTAAGTTCTTAGGTACATTGAAAGATGCTACAACAATTGTCGGTGGTGGTGACTCAACAGCTGCTGTTAAGAAGTTAGGTGTAGCTGACAAGTTAACACACATCTCAACTGGTGGTGGCGCATCACTTGAATATCTTGAAGGTAAGACATTACCAGGTATTGCCGCTGTATCAGACAAATAATTAATTTGATTCAGATAGGGAGGGCAAACCTCCCTATTTTTATTGAAAGAAAGGATGAAGATTATGCGTACTCCAATTATTGCAGGTAACTGGAAATTAAACAAAAACCCACAAGAAACAACCGAATTTGTAAATGCTGTTAAGAGTGAATTACCAAAGAACATAGATGTTGAAACATTGATCTGTGCTCCAGCAGTTGATTTACCAGCATTGATCGAAGCAGCTAAGGGTTCAGAATTACACGTTGGTGCTGAAAACTGCTACTTTGAAGACGAAGGTGCTTACACAGGTGAAACATCACCAAAAGTATTAAGCGAAATGGGCATCGACTATGTTATCATCGGCCACTCAGAACGGCGCGGATACTTCCACGAAACAGATGAAGACATCAACAAGAAGGCAAAGGCAATCTTTGCAAACAACATGAAGCCAATTCTTTGCTGCGGTGAATCACTTGAAACTCGTGAAGCTGGCAAAGCAGAAGAATTCGTTGAAGGCCAAATCAAGGCTGACTTAGAAGGTTTATCAGCAGACCAAGTTTCAAACATGGTAATTGCTTACGAACCAATCTGGGCAATCGGAACAGGTAAGACAGCGACAGCTGACCAAGCTGAAGAAATGTGCGCTGCAATCCGCAAGACAGTTGCTGACTTATACGATGAAACTGTTGCTGACAAAGTTCGCATCCAATACGGTGGTTCTGTAAAGCCTGCAAACGTTAAGGAAATCATGTCAAAGGAAGACATTGACGGTGGTTTAATCGGCGGTGCTGCTTTACAACCAGACTCATTCTTACAATTAGCTCACTACAAAGACTAATTTTTGAATGGATTTACGTTGAAAGTTTAAAGTAAAACCAGTAAAATAATACATGAAAACAATTTCTAAGATTGTTTATCAAAGTTAAAGGAGATTATAACATATGTCTGCAATTACAGAAATTTATGCTCGCGAAGTCTTAGACTCACGTGGTAACCCAACAGTTGAAGCTGAAGTTTACACAGAAGCAGGTGCTTTTGGTCGTGGAATCGTTCCTTCAGGTGCTTCAACAGGTGAACACGAAGCTGTTGAATTACGTGATGGTGACAAGTCACGTTACATGGGCAAGGGTGTTTCAAAAGCCGTTGCTAACGTAAACGACGTTATCGCAAAAGAAATCGTTGGTTACGAAGTTACAGATCAAGTTGCTATCGATAAAGCAATGATCGCTTTAGACGGTACACCAAACAAAGGTAAGTTAGGTGCTAACGCAATCTTAGCTGTATCAATCGCTGTTGCACATGCTGCTGCAGATGAATTAGAAGTTCCTTTGTACAACTACATCGGCGGATTCAACGCTCACGTTATGCCAACACCAATGATGAACGTTATCAACGGTGGTGCTCACTCAACAAACAAGGTTGACTTCCAAGAATTCATGATCATGCCTGTAGGTGCTCCTTCAATGAAGGAAGCTGTTCGTATGGGTTCAGAAACATTCCACCACTTACAAGCAATCTTAAAGGATGCTGGCAAGGCAACTGCTGTTGGTGATGAAGGTGGCTTCGCTCCTGACTTTGCTAACAACGAAGAACCATTACAATACCTTGTACGTGCCATTGAAGATGCCGGCTACAAGCCAGGCAAGGACGTTGCAATTGCAATGGACGTTGCTGCATCAGAATTATGGGATGACGAAAAGAAAGTTTACAAGTTACGTTGGTCAACAGGTGAAGAATTCACAACACCAGAATTCATCAAGTACATCGAAAACTTAGTAGACAAGTACCCAATCGTATCTGTTGAAGACCCAATCGACGAAAACAACTGGGATGACTGGGCAACAATCACAAGCGAACTTGGCAAGAAAGTTCAATTGGTTGGTGACGACTTCTTCGTTACAAACACAGAATACTTACGTAAGGGTATCAAGATGGGTTGCGCAAACTCAATCTTAATCAAGGTTAACCAAATCGGTACATTGACAGAAACAATGGAAGCTATCGAAATGGCTAAGGAAGCTGGTTACACAGCTATCGTTTCACACCGTTCAGGTGAAACAGAAGACACAACAATCGCTGACTTGGTTGTTGCTACAAACGCAGGTCAAATCAAGACTGGTTCAATGAGCCGGACAGATCGGATTGCTAAGTACAACCAATTAATGCGGATCGAAGATCAATTAACAAGCAACGTTGCAGAATACAAGGGTATCCACTCATTCTACAACTTGAGCGAACAAGCTCGTCAAGACATTATGAACAAATAATGCTTGATTTCAAGCTTGAAGAGGAAGACCGAATTTCGGTTTTCCTCTTTTTTTTAGTTGCGGATAATGTTATATTTTTTTAAGTAACACTTTTACGTGAAGAGGGATTATCGTGTCAAAAAATAAAGATCAACGGATTGATTTAACCCGATTCAAGTTTATTGTTAAGGGCCTTGGCGTGGGATTGATCGTCGGGTTTGTCGTCAGCTTGTTTCGGTTTTTCATTGAGATTGGATTGCATTATGCTTTAATTGCTTATCATTATATGCGAAGTCACCCAATATATATTATTCCGTGGGCTTTATTGATGCTGTTGATTGCATTGATCAACTCGCGACTGATCAAAAAAGATCCGGACATTATGGGATCCGGGATTCCGCAAGTTGAAGGGCAGTTAGCCGGTGAAATGGAAATGAACTGGTGGAGCGTTCTTTGGCGGAAATGGGTCGGCGGCGTCCTTGCGATTGCTTCCGGTTTATTTCTTGGACGGGAAGGTCCTTCAATTCAACTTGGCGCTGCAGTTGGCCAAGGATTTGCTGAAAAGACGAATCACAAAGGCGTTGGTCGGCGAGTATTGATCGCCGGTGGGGCCGCTGCCGGGCTTTCAGCTGCCTTCAATGCGCCGATTGCGTCGTCACTATTCGTTTTGGAGGAAGTTTACCATAACTTTTCGCCGTTGATTTGGACAACGGCGTTGAGTTCAGCAATTGCATCGGATTTTATTTCGATGAATTTCTTTGGCTTGACGCCGGTTTTGCATTTGCACTACTTTGAATCATTCCCAATCAAGTACTATTTCTTATTGATTTTCTTAGGAATCTTTTTAGGCTTTTTAGGAAAACTTTATTCATACATGACATTAAATATCGATAAGGTGTATGCCAAAATCAAGTGGCTGCCGCGGAACTGGGATTCCGTTGTCCCGTTACTGATGGTTATTCCTCTTGGATTAGTTTGGCCGCAAGTTCTTGGAGGCGGAAATTCGGTTGTTTTAGGAATCAGTCATTTTTGGTCAAGCATTGCGATTTTAATTGCATTGTTTGCGGTTCGGTTGATTTTCTCAACGATTTCATACGGTTCCGGCCTTCCTGGTGGAATTTTCTTGCCGATTTTGACCCTTGGAGCCATTGTGGGGGCGCTTTTTGGAAAAGTATGCGTCGCAATGGGCTTAATGCCGGAAAAATTAGTGATCAACTGCGTGATCTATTCAATGGCGGGCTACTTTGCCTGCATCGGAAAAGCTCCGTTTACGGCGATTCTGTTGATTACCGAAATGGTTGGTTCATTAAGCCACTTAATGCCATTAGCGGTTGTTTCATTGATTGCTTACACCGTTACGGATATTATGCGGGAACGGCCAATTTACGAAGCCATGCTGGATGCTTTGCTTCCGGAAAAGGAAGAAGAGGCCGAAACGTCAACTTTCCAAGACCGAATCGAAATTCCGGTATTTGCTGGTTCATTCTTACAGGATAAATCAGTGCGTGATTTCCAATGGCCGAAGGAATGCTTATTGATGGCAATTCGACGGGGCGAACGCGAACTGATTCCGCATGGTGATACGGTCATTCGAAGCGGCGATACGTTGATCATTTTGACCTCGCATGAAAACCGGGCATGGATTCGGCATCGAATCGATCAGCTTGCCCAGGCGGTACATGAGAAGAAACAGTTGGCAAAATAATTGAATAAATGATAAAATATAAATTGGTTTTATAACGGAAGAGTGAGGAGGATAAGTGAATTGTATAATACGCTCTTAACGTTACTTGTAATTATCGCGATCTTAATTATTATTTCAGTAATGATGCAACCTGCAAAGACTGATAATGCTTCAACTGCTTTATCAGGTGGTGCAGCTGATCTTTTCAGTAAGCAAAAGCCAAGAGGATTTGAAGCCTTTATGCAGAAGGTAACTGTTGTTTTAGGTATCTTATTCTTTGCGATTGCTTTAGGCTTAGTATATATTTCTTCACATTAGTCAAAAAGAAGGTGGGCTGTGACGTTTGTCGCGGCCCTTTTTACATAAAAAAGCAAATAGTTAATCTTTAATAAACGAGGAAACGAATGGAAAAACAAGAAATCATTAATGCATTGTATAAAAAGTTTAATGAAGAATCCGACCGGCACTTCACGGTGCAGGAATTGGCAGATTATCTTGACATGAACCATGGAGCCCAATTTAAGTTCGTTGTTCAAGCATTGACACAGATGGAACATGACGATCAACTGGGGTTCGACGATGATAACCGGTTCTATTTGAAAAAGCCAATGCCGCATTATGAAGGGGTCTTTCATGCTAACGACCGTGGTTTTGGGTTTGTAACGATTGATCCGGACGAACCGGATTTCTTCATTAACCCGTTAAACACTTTGTCAGCCTTGAACGGTGATGAAGTTGAAATTGAAATGGTTACGCCGGGCGATCCCGAACATGAAGTCCGACCGGAAGGAAAAGTCGTTGCAATCAAAGACCATGCTTTAACGCAGGTTGTTGGTGAATTCCGCAGCGATGAAGACCAAAACTTACCGCAAGGAATTTTAGGAACAATTCACTTAACCGATAAGAAAATGACGAACTTGCAAGTCTTTGTTGAAGATAAAGGCTTGCATCCGGTCCCAGGCCAAGTTGTGCTGGCTGATATTACGGCTTACCCAAGTACGGCGCTTCCAGGAATGTTAAAGGTTGTTCCAATTAAGGTAATTGGGAACGTTAACGATCCCGGAGTCGACATTTTACAGGTTGTTTATAAGCATGACATTCCAACTGAATTCCCAGATGATGTGCTTGAAGAAATCAGCCATATTCCGGATTATGTCACGGAAGAAGAAAAAGAAGGCCGCGTTGATTTAACTGATCAAAAGCTGGTCACGATCGATAGTATCGAATCAAAGGACCTTGACGATGCAGTCAATGCGTGGAAACTTCCAAACGGTAACTTCCACTTAGGAGTTCACATTGCCGATGTTTCGCACTACGTAACTCCCGGTAGTCCGCTCGATAAGGAAGCATATGAACGCGGAACGTCAGTTTACTTGACTGACCGGGTAATTCCAATGCTGCCGCATAAGCTGTCAAACGGAATTTGTTCCCTTAATCCGCACGTTGAACGGTTAGCAATGACGTGTGAAATGGAAATCAATCCGGAAGGGAAAGTTGTTAACCACAAGATTTTCCCAAGTGTGATCAAGTCAACGGAACGGATGACGTACGTGGCAGTCAACAAGATCCTGGAAGCCCATGATGAACAAACCATGGAACGTTATAAGGAATTAGTTCCAATGTTTGAAGACATGGCTGAATTGCATAAGATTTTGCTGAAGATGCGGAAACGGCGAGGCGCAATCGAATTTGAAGATGACGAAGCCAAAATTATTTTGGATGACGATGGTCACCCAATCGACATTCAATTGCGGAACCGGGGAACCAGTGAACGGATGGTTGAATCATTCATGCTGGCTGCCAACGAAACGGTTGCAGCTCACTACAACAACCTCAACGTTCCGTTTGTATACCGGATCCATGAAAAGCCGAAGGAAGAAAAAATCACGGCGTTCTTTGAATTCTTATCAGCTTTAGGCGTTGAAGTAACGGGAACGAAGAAGGATATTCAACCAAAGATGCTGCAGGGAATCTTGAAGAAGGTTGCCGGCAAGCCAGAAGAAGCGATGGTTTCAACCATGCTTTTACGGTCAATGCAACAGGCGAAGTATGATGATCATCCAATCGGCCACTTTGGCTTAGCCGCAAGCGACTACACGCACTTTACTTCACCAATTCGGCGGTACCCAGACTTGACCGTGCACCGGTTGATCCGCTACTATGCTGAAAACGGGATAAGTGAAGCTGCCCAAGCCAAATATAAGGATAAACTCCCTGAATTAACGAAGCACAGTTCAGAAATGGAACGGCGCGCAATTGATGCTGAACGGGAAACGGATGATTTGAAGAAGGCTGAATACATGGCTGATCACATCGGTGAAGAATTTGATGCGGTTGTCAGCTCAGTAACGAAGTTTGGAATGTTTATCGCCTTACCGAACACCGTTGAAGGATTGATCCACATCAGCGAAATGAAGGACGATTACTATGTTTACGTTGAAAAACAAATGGCATTGGTTGGTCGGCGCTACAAGCGGACATATCGGATTGGACAACCATTACGCGTGAAGTTGATGGACGTCAACGTTGAATTGCACGAAGTTAACTTTAAGTTGCTTAACCCGAAGGATGCACCAAAGACTGATTTATTGGATGGGGTTGATTTGCCTGAATTGAAGAAACCATTCAACCGGAACCGGCGGGATGGCAAAGGCAAGAATAACCACCGCAATAACGGTAGCCGAAATGATCGCCATAAGGATAACCGGAAGAACGGCTATCGCGGTAATCGGAATAACAATCGGCGTCGGAATAATCAGCATAAACGCAATCAGGACAATCGATACCGCCATTAATTAATTGATTTGAAAGGGTGGTTAGCGATGAAAAAGACAAAAATGAAGGATGCACCGTTAGCTCAAAATAAGAAAGCACGGCATGACTACCAGATTCTTGAAACCCTGGAAGCTGGATTGGTTTTAACCGGAACGGAGATCAAATCAGTGCGGGAGCGCCGCATTAACCTGAAAGACGGCTTTGCCCAAATTCACAACGGCGAAGCATGGTTAATGAACGTTCACATTTCAGAGTATACGCAAGGAAACCGGTTCAATCACGATCCGTTGCGGGCCCGGAAATTGCTTTTGCACAAAAAGGAGATCCAAAAGTTAACGGGACAAACAAGTGAAAAGGGAATCACGATCGTTCCGCTGAAGGTTTATTTGAAACATGGCTTTGCGAAGGTTCTTTTAGGAATTGCCAAAGGGAAACATGATTATGATAAACGGGAAACGATCAAGAAGCGTGATCAGGAACGCGAAATTCGCCGAACACTGAAAAATTATCGATAGCAAAAACGCTGTGACGAAAAGGTCACAGCGTTTTTTTATGCTAATTCATTTTGATGATTTTGCCCAAACAACGTTGTTAAATCCGGATTTAACAGTTGTTCATCAAGCAAAGCCCAATAATTTAATAGGACGATGATGCCGCATACGATTGGTTCATCTGCTTGGCGGTTAACTTTGACTTCAAGCAGTTTAGGAATTGTCGTTGTAATTTGCGTTTTCATTACCGGACGGTGAAGTTCAAATGCCCGGTATTTCAATTGCCGTTGATTTCCCCAGATCAACCAGTGAAGTTTTTTGAGATACAGTGGATGATCATAATTATTAAGAACGCGCCTGAAAGTGCTGATTTGATGATGATCGCAAGTGATCTCAAAGCGTTGGATCTTGCCGGCTGTCAGTTGATTGATTGCAAGCAGTTCATCGCCGTAAAGGGAATTGACAGTGATTTTGCCTAATTGGTTTCCCCACCGGCCATTAACGAGATATTTAACCTGATGATTACCGTTGCGAACGATCAGTGCAGAATCATTGCGCCGAAGGGTTTCGTAATTAATATAAAGTGACCGCATTTTCACCACCAAACTTCTAAAGCATCTTTATTTCCGATTTAATTCTGTCAGGATGGCTTTGCCGACCCCATCATCAACGTTGGATTCAGCTAAGTGATTGGCGATGGCCTTGACTTCGTCGGTTCCGTTGGCCATGGCATAACTGACACCGGCAACTTTCAGCATTGAAACGTCGTTGTTGTTATCCCCGATCGCCATCACGTTATCCATCGGAATGTTTAAGGAATCCGCATACCGTTGAAGGGCAATTCCTTTTTGGGCATTCACGTGGTTGATTTCAATGTTGCGTTCGCCGGACGAAGTAACAACTAATTCTGGGTTAGCGTCAAATTCGGCGCGTAATGGGTCAAGAACTTTGGGACCGTCTTGACTGAATGCCACGATTTTATAAATCGGATTATGGGGATCTTCCAAAATGTCATTATAGTCTTTTACGTATTGGATATTAACTAATTCCATTCGGGCCGAAGCTAAGCTGACCGCCAGTTTAAACGGGGTATCCGGTTGGATGGATGCAAGCAGTTCAGCAAAATTTTCGATCCGTTTGGACTTGTCGTCTGAGCATACTCCGTTTTTCGTAACGACTTCAAAGTAAAGCCCGGCACGTTTTAACCGGGCCATGATCTGTCGGGCAATTGACGGCGGAACCGGCGTTGAAACAACGGTCTTTCCGTTTTCGTCAAGCACTAAACCGCCGTTGATCGAGATCATCGGACACTTGATGCCGAACTTATCAAGCAAAGGCTTGACTTCGTACCAGCAACGCCCTGATGAAACGATAAAGTGAACGCCCTTTTTCTGGGCTTCCTTGATCGCGTCAGCGTTAAACTTTGAGATTGTCATTTCGCCGTTCAGTAATGTTCCGTCCATGTCGGATGCAATGATTTGAATCATAAAATATACCTTCCTTTGTTTGATTACCAATATTTTAACATATTGCAAATGGCAAAATGAATATTTTATTTTTAGCATGATTTTAAATATGGTAAAATGGCGGAAGAGGTGACGATGATGAAAACGTTGATTCATAATGACTGGCAGCAGGTTTTAGAACCGGAATTTGAAAAGCCGTATTACCAGCAATTACATAACTTTTTGAAAAGCGAATATCAACACTATCAGATCCATCCAGATATGTACCACATTTTCCAGGCATTTGAATGGACGCCGTTTTCAAAGGTTAAAGTTGTAATTTTGGGACAGGATCCGTACCATGAACCGCATCAGGCTCACGGGTTAAGCTTTTCGGTTTTGCCGGGAGTTCCCGTTCCGCCATCGCTGCAAAATATCTATAAGGAACTTCAAAGTGATCTTGGCATTAAGCCGGTCAATCACGGTTACTTAAAGAAGTGGGCGCAGCAAGGAGTCCTGTTGTTGAATTCCGTATTAACGGTGCGGAATGGACAGGCGTTTTCGCATCGCGGCAAAGGCTGGGAACAGTTGACTGACGTTGCGATTCAAAAGTTATCGGAACGCCCGCAACCAGTTGTCTTTATTTTATGGGGCAAAGCAGCCCAATCAAAAGAGAAATTTATCGATCAATCACGTAACATCATCATCAAGTCAGCACATCCGAGTCCGCTTTCAGCCAATCGCGGCTTTTTCGGATCGCGGCCGTTTTCAAAAGCCAATGCGGCGCTGGAAGCAATGGGCGAGCAGCCGATCGACTGGCAGCTTCCTGAACACGTTGATGAATCGGAGATGTAACATAGGAGGAAAGTTGAATGGATTTAATTGAAAACTTAAAGCAAAAGATCAAGGGCAAAGGCATTAAAGTCGTTTTCCCAGAAGGCAGCGATGAACGAATCGTGAAGGCGGCTTGCCGGTTAGCTCAAGACGGTTTGGCCGATCCGATTATTTTAGGAACGGAAGCGGAAGTCAATGCCGTGCTGGATGCCAGCCAAATTACGTTGCCGTCAAACGCAGAAATCATTGACCCGAAGACGTATCCGGATGACCAATTCGACGAAATGTTAAACGCCTTCGTTGAACGGCGGAAAGGGAAGAATACGCCTGATGAAGGCCGTGAATGGTTGCGTAATGTTAATAACTACTTCGGAATCATGTTAGTTTACATGCACAAAGCGGACTGCATGGTTTCAGGGGCAATCAGTCCAACCGGCGATACGGTCCGGCCAGCGCTTCAAATCATTAAAACGAAGCCGGGCGTTTCCCGGACAAGCGGTTCATTTATCATGACCCGCAACGACGGCAAGGAAACGTATGTCTTTGCCGACTGTGCGATCAACATTAACCCGTCAGCGGAAGAATTAGCTGAAATTGCCGTTGAAAGTATTAAGACGGCCCGGTTATTTGACATTGATCCGAAGGTTGCCATGTTGAGCTTCTCAACGAAGGGTTCCGCCCACTCAATGGAAGTTGCGAAGGTAATGGAAGCAACACAAATTGCCCAAAAGAAGGCTCCGAATGAAATGATCGACGGCGAATTGCAATTCGATGCCGCCTTGATTCCAAGTGTTGGCGCAAGCAAGGCTCCGGGTTCAGAAGTTGCAGGGCAAGCCAATGTCTTTGTTTTCCCTGACTTGCAATCTGGAAATATCGGCTACAAGATTGCCCAACGGTTGGGCAACTTCACGGCGATCGGTCCGATCTTGCAAGGCTTGAACCAACCCGTTTCAGACTTATCCCGGGGCGCTTCAGAAGATGACGCATACCAAGTGGGAATTATTACCGCAGCTCAAACTTTAATGGAGTAAGAAAATGTTAAAAATCAAAGTTGAATCAGCAGAACAAACGCAAGCAATTGCGAAGAAAATGGGCCCATTGTTGCAGGCCCGCGATATTCTTTTGCTTGACGGTGATCTGGGAGCCGGCAAGACGACTTTCACAAAAGGCCTTGCAGAAGGTCTCGGAATTCACCGTAACATTAAGAGTCCAACATTCACGATTATCCGTGAATACCAGCAAGGCCGCTTGCCGTTGTATCACATGGACGTTTACCGGCTTGAAGAAACCGGCGGCGATGACCTTGGCCTTGAAGAATATTTTGAAGGCGATGGGGTTTCAGTTGTTGAATGGTCACAATTTGTCGGTGATGAAATTCCGGCTGACAAGTTAATCATTCATTTGAAAAAAGATGATGACAATGACGATGTTCGCTACCTTGAATTTGAACCGCACGGAAAGCGGTATGAAGAATTGGTGAGTGAATTGGAAAAGGAAGGTGTGACAAAACGCTAAAAACGAGCGTGGTGGAAGCAGAAAAGCGAACGAATCGCGTCAGCATAGATTCAGAGGTTTTCGAACTTCCAAGTAGCTCGTTTGTTTTGGAACCCGATTATACAGATATAGTAAGGAGGCCGCGATTTATGTCGCGGCCTCCTTTTTTCTATACACTTTGCACATACGGTTTCAGCGCTGGCGTACCAAAATGATTGATCTGTTCAAGTAAAATATTAGCACAGGCCTCGCAGTCATCAAGCGCGTTGTGGTGATGCTCAAGGTTAATGTCGAGCGCATCGCAAACGGTATTCAACCGGTAATTTGGTAATCCCTTGTAGAATGCGCGGCTGGTTGCCAGCGTATCAAGGGAGAGATAATGCGGTTCCGGTAATTGATAATGTTCCAATGTTTTCTTGAGAACGCTGTTATCGAACCGCGCATTGTGGGCGACCACAATTTGATCCGGACCGAAGAATTGCTGAATGTGCGGCCAAAGTTCATTGAATTTCGGCGAATCAGCAACCATTTCCGGTTTGATGCCGTGAATCTGAATGTTGCGCCAGAAAAAGTCTGATTCCGGTTTGATCAGTGAATATAATTCATCAACGATTTGGTTATTTTGAACGACGGTCAGCGCTAACGAGCAGGCACTGTCCCGTTTGCCGTTGGCCGTTTCAAAGTCAATTGCCACAAAGTCCATTGGTTTGCTCCTTCAAAGATTTATTGCCATTATTGTATCATTTTATTGCGGAATATTTATAATAAAAATGTTAAAATGAAAAAGCAAGCAAATTCGAGCAGAATTGTGAAGATTTGATTTGAATCAAATTGAGGTTTGAGGGTTTTAATATGGATTTTGAAAAGTTAACAGTTAAAAAAGAATTACAGGGAATCGAAGTTCAGTTTGATGAACCGCTCGCAAATTACACCAATACCTGTACGGGAGGTCCAGCTGATATTTTAGCGTTGCCGGCTTCAATTCAGGAAGTCAAGCGTGTAATTGACTGGACGAATCAAAAAAATGTGTCGCTGACAGTCATCGGCAACGCCAGCAACCTGATCGTTAAAAACGGCGGGATTCGCGGCATGGTCATGATTTTGACCAAGTTAGATCGGATCAAGTTATTAGCGAACCAAATTATTGCACAGTCTGGCGCATTGCTGATCGATGTTGCGCAAAAAGCAAGCGAAGCCAGTTTAAGCGGTATGGAACCTTTGTCAGGAATTCCAGGCAGTGTCGGTGGGGCGGTCTTCATGAACGCTGGCGCATACGGTGGTGAAATTTCACAGGTTGTCAAGTCAGTCGAAGTGATCACCCGTCAAGGTGAATTAAAGACTTACCGCGGTAATGAACTGCGTTTTGGTTACCGCCACAGTCGGTTGCAGGATGAAGATGAAATTGTTTTGCAGGCAACCTTTTCATTGAAGGCCGGTAATCAGGAAGAAATCATCAACGCCATGCGCGAATACAGTTTCTTGCGGGCTTCTAAGCAACCCCTTGAATACCCGTCATGCGGCAGTGTTTTCAAACGGCCAGTAGGACACTATACTGGAAAATTGATTCACGATGCGGGACTTCAAGGGTTCCAAATCGGCGGTGCGCAAGTTTCAAAGAAACACGCCGGCTTTATCGTCAACGTTGATCATGCGACCGCAACGGATTACATGGATGTGATCCATCACATTCAACAAACAATCAAGGAAAAATTTGATGTTGACCTTGAAACCGAAGTGCGGATCATCGGTGAAGATTAATAACAAAAAAATTGATTTTACGGGACTGTGACAGTTGTCACGGTCTCTTTTTTCGCGCCGAAAAAAGAAAAGTGTAAAAATGATAAAATCTAGAGTGTAAAAATGATAAAATCTAGAGTGTAAAAATGATAAAATTCAAGAGGTGAAAAGCTCAATGTACGAAAAGCGGTTGATCGATTCAATTTTAAAAGAATATGTTGATGAGTTGCCAGCGATTTTGCTGGAAGGGGCAAAAGCGGTGGGAAAAACTGAAACATGTAAACAGCTTGCTTCAACGGAATACAGGATGGATAACGCGGCTCAACGTGAACTGTTGCAGAACAATCCGGAGATTATCTTGCAAAATTCCAAACCGGTCTTAATTGATGAATGGCAATTAGCGCCTTCATTATGGTCGTATGTGCGCCATGCGGTTGATGATGGATTGCCGAATGGCAGTGTACTGTTTACTGGAAGCAGTATTCGGGTTAATTCACGCATTCATAGTGGTGCCGGGAGAATTATTCGGTTGAAATTGAGGCCGTATTCAATTGAAGAACGGAATTTGAGTGATAGTTATATTCGAATTGAAGATTTATTCAATTTTGACTCAAAAGCAACGGTGAATGGCGAGACTGATAAAACACTGGTTGATTATCTTGATGAAATTTACCGCTCAGGTTTCCCTGGAATTCGAAATAAGTCTGAACGAATTCGAAAAGTTTTGCTGAAAAGTTATGTTACTAATATCGCAGAACATGAATTTGAAGAAAATGGATTTAAAATTCTTAATCCACATAGTTTGCTGGCATGGATGAGAATCTATGCAGCATCAATTGGAACGGAAACCAAGCAAAGTACGTTGATCAATGCGGCAACGGCAAGTGATGCGATCCCGTCAGCGCCAACCGTCAGCAAATACCGGGAAGCCCTTGAGATTTTGGATATTAACGATGAAGTCCAGCCATTTTTGCCGATGGGAAAGATTTACGGCAATTTAGCAAAGGGAACGAAGCACTTTATGCTTGACCCGGCAATTGCACTTTTATTGTTAGGGGTTGAAAAAGACGAGTTGATCGATTATCAAGTTCCAAAATACGTAAGTAGGTTCCATCAAACGCTGACAGGACAATTAATTGAAGCGTTTGTTTATCAAAGCTTGGTTGTATATGCGGATGTTAATGATGCGCAACTTTCGTATTACCGCAACAGCCGGGGAACTCGTGAAATCGACTTTATTCTTCAAAAGAGCCACCGACTGATTTTATTTGAAGTTAAGACCAATCCGGATGTCAAAGATTCGTATGTCCGCCATTTAAACTGGTTTGAGGATAAAATTGGCGATGAATTTAAGGTTACGAAGGTTCTTTTGAATACGGGTCGATATGCGTATACGCGTCGAGAAGATCATGTTCATGTTATTCCGCTGGCGTTGCTAGGTGCCTAATCATGACCAGAATCGTGGTATCGAACCGCGTTTGTTCAAGATAAGACTAATCATTCAGCGGGGTTTATGGTAAAATATCACTATTGTGAGCTCTTTTGTTTTAACAATTTATAAGAAACAATGGATGCCAAAATGATATAATAGCTATATTAGTTACTAATATGAAATGAGGAAAATACGATGAAATTGAAGTATTTCGGAACAGATGGCGTTCGGGGCATTGCGAATGAATCATTGAGCCCTGAATTAGCATTTAAATTGGGCCGTTGCGGTGGGTATGTATTGACGCAACATGCTACAAATAAAGAACGGGCACCACGGGTTTTAGTGGCACGTGATACTCGGATTTCAGGCCAAATGCTTGAACACGCATTGATTGCCGGATTACTTTCAGTTGGAATTGAAGTGTTCGACTTGGGCGTAATCACAACTCCTGGGGTAGCATACTTGGTTCGTCTGCAAGATGCTGACGCCGGGGTCATGATTTCAGCTTCACACAATCCGGTTCAAGATAACGGAATCAAGTTCTTCGGCGGCGACGGCTACAAGTTGTCTGACGAAAAGGAAGCCGAAATTGAAGCTTTGCTTGATAAGGATGAAGACACATTGCCACGGCCATCAGCAGAAGGCTTAGGAACAATGAGCGACTTTAAGGAAGGTGCCTTGAAGTATACTCAATTCCTTGAACAAACAATTCCGGATGATTTGTCAGGAATGCACATCTGCGTTGACGGGGCAAACGGATCAACAAGTACGTTGGTTTCACGCTTATTCGCAGATTTAGGCGCTGATTTCACAACGATGGCAACGAATCCAGATGGCTTGAACATCAACAATGGTGTTGGTTCAACACACCCTGAAGCCTTAGCTAAATTCGTTGTTGAACAAGGCGCCCAAGCCGGCGTTGCCTTTGACGGGGACGGCGACCGCTGTATCGCCGTTGATGAATTAGGAAACATTGTTGACGGCGACAAGATCATGTACATTTGCGGGAAGTACATGAACGAACGCGGCCGGTTGAAGAAAAGTACGATCGTAACAACGGTGATGAGTAACCTTGGAATGTACAAGGCAATGGAAAAGGCTGAAATGAATTCAGTTAAGACGCAAGTCGGCGACCGGTACGTTGTTGAAGAAATGTTGAAGGACGGCTACAACCTCGGTGGTGAACAATCAGGGCACGTTGTCTTCTTAGACTTCAATACAACGGGGGACGGCATGTTGACGGCGCTTCAATTATTGAACGTCATGAAACAAACTGGCAAGAAGTTGTCTGAATTAGCAGCCGAAGTTGAAAAGTATCCGCAAGAACTTGTAAATGTTCGCGTAACGGATAAGAAGGCTGCATTGAACAATTCCGCAATCCAAAAGGTCATCAAGGAAGTTGAAGCAAAGATGGACGGCGAGGGTCGCGTTTTGGTTCGCCCTTCAGGAACCGAAGACTTATTGCGGGTAATGTGTGAAGCTAAAACCCCTGAATTGGTTCATGATTACGTCATGGAAATCGTGAACGTTGTTAAACAACAAATGGGTGTTGAATAACCGAAATGAATGAAACACTGGCTGTGGAAACGGCTGGTGTTTTTCTTCTCTTGTCACACTTTTTTAACTGCCTTAAAATTAAGGTGAGGAGGAAAAAGAAATGAAAAAATTTATCTTAGATGAATCATTGTTTGAAAAGTTCCCGGAAGCCGAAATCAGATATTTTACGGTCGACGGAATCAACAATCACGTTGATGAAAAGGACGATTCGTACTTTGAAAAGCTGCTTGCGGGTGCGAAGGAAGAGTCCAAGAAGTACATTCAAGACGAAACTTTCCGCAACAATCCGGTCGTTGCTAGTTGGCGCAAAGTTTATCAACAGTTCAAAAAGAAAAAAGGCGCCCGGTCATCAATTGAAGCAATGTTGAAACGGGTCAGTCAGGACCGCGACTTTAAGCCGATCATTCCGTTAGTTGATTTATACAACAGCATCTCATTACGGTATGGCGTTCCGTGCGGCGGTGAAGACCTTGACCAAATGGATGGCGACATGCACTTAGGCGTAACTGCCGGCGGCGATGAATTTTGGCCGTTGGGAGCCGATGACAGCGAACCGACACTTCCGGGCGAAGTCTGCTACTACGATCAAGGCGGAGCAATCTGCCGTTGCTGGAACTGGCGCGAAGCGAAACGAACAATGCTGACGGAAGAGACGACGCATGCCGTTTTGGTAACCGAAGCCGCAACCAAAGAACAGGCAGCAAACATGGAAGCTGCAATGGAAGACTTACGGAAATTAGTGGGCGACTTCTTCAAGGTCGAACCAAGTGAGATCATCACGTTAAATCATGATAATCCAAGCGGCGAAATGAAATAAAAATCAAACTGACACCACCTGTGAAAGCAGTTGGTGTTTTTTAATGCCAAAGTTTAAGAAAAGATTAATTTTTTAAAGTGGATCGTAATCGTAACTTAAATATTGCTATTATTTTAAGAGATGTGAGTGAATCACGGAATGAATTTAATAAAAGGATTTAAGGAGTAAGGAATGTTATTAGTATTAACGGTAATTTTAGGTGTAATTGGACTTGCAATTTGGATGAAACATTCTTTGCGGACTTGTTCGATTGGAAAAATTATTGCAATGATCCTTCTTCCATATGTGGGAATGGTTGGCGGTTACGTTGGAGATTGCATTGTAGCTTCCAGAATACAGTCGCCTGATTGGTTTCCATGGTTGTGGATAGTAGGGGGAATTATTGGTTTGATTGCAAGTGTAGCGATCTGTATCAAAACTACTACCCAAACACCTCAGGAAAACTTAAGTCAATCCGTAGTGGTCTTTAACCCCGACGGAACTGAGAAACCACAAAGGGTAACTTTTGTTCAAGGATGGAAGTTTTTTTTTCATAACGCATTTAATTTTGGCGGCCGGGCTAATTTACAACTGTTTGGCTGGGGCGTGTTGGCTTATGTAATTGTTAATTTGATATTGGAACTATTTAGAAGGTTGATTAACCTTATTCCATTTTCCAATTATCAATTAGAAGAATTTGTAACGGAGGCTGTGAGTGGAATTTGGCTATGCTTAATACTTGGATTAGCAATTCCGTTGTTGACCCTTAATGTTCGCCGGCTTCGCGACACGGGAGTGAAGAATTGGTTGAATTACATCTTGAATGTAATTGGATTTATTTTGTTTTTAGTCCCAATAATTGGTTCAATTTATAGAATTTTTTTGGTTATTTTGCTTTGCAACCAACTGGTAAATTGCAGCGAAAGAAGAATAATTCTTATTAGGCTAAGAATGAAATAAAAATCAATCTGACACCAACTGTGAAAGCAGTTGGTGTTTTTTAATGTCAAAGTTTAAGAAAAGATTAATTTTTTAAAGTGAATCGTAATCGTAACTTAAATATTGCTATTATTTTAAGAGATGTGAGTGAATCACGAGATGAATTTAATAAAAGGATTCTAGGAGTAAGCGATGAAATTATTAATTTCAATTATCCTCATTGCGTTAATTGTGTATGCGGTATATATAGCAAAATATCTATCACCGCGAGGTAAAAAAGTTTGTACTGTGGTTGCAATCGTAATCGCGATTGTAACGGGAGTGACTTCCGGCGTCCTTCCAATTGTTGGAGTGATAGTTGGATTTAAATGTGATTTAACGGTGGCTTCAAAAGCGACTGAATGGTTTCCAATGCTATGGATGCTTGGAGGAGCTGCTGGAATTGCGATTGGAGTTGCATTGGGGATAATTTTAGCTTTGATTCTGGGAATTATGGTTATTATTTGGGGAACTATATGTAAGTATCGAAGGCGCTCGCAGAATAATTGATAAATCATAATAAAAGAATTTAAGGAGTAAGAAATGGTATTTGGATTAGTTTTAGCATTAATTGTGATCGTGATATTTATGCTCTGGATGGCTCATTCTTCGCATTTCGGGCTTACGGGTAAAATCATCGCGATCATTGCCCTCCCGTTTGTGGGAGCAATCATTGGCTTTTTAGGCGATTTGGGAGTCGCTTCTCAATCAGTTGAATGGTTCCCAGTGTTGTGGCTGTACGGCGGTTTCATCGGCGTGATTGTCAGTTTGATCTTGTTAATTGTAACCATCACAAGGGCAAGTCACGAAAACACGGGCAGCTCAGTGATTGTTTTTAACCCGGACGGAACTGAGGGAAAGTTAAAAGTTACCTTTATTCAAGGGTGGAAATCCTTTTTCCGCAATGCGGTTAATTTTAATGGCCGGGCTAACTTACAAATGTTTGGCTGGGGCCTGTTATCATATGTGATTATTAATTTTATCTGGTGCTTTATAATGGGAGTGATCAGCGGATGTTTGCCCAACGTTTCGTGGCTGTTGATGGTAGTTTCCGGGCTGGTTTTACTCGGCCTAATGATTCCGCTGTTAGCTCTTAATGTCCGCCGGCTTCGTGATACGGGAATGAAAAACGGGCTGAACTACACGTTAAATATAATTGGGTTTATTTCACCGATAGTTTCGATTATCGGAATGATTTATCGGGCCGTTTTGCTTGTTTTGCTGTGCATGCCGACGGGAAAGTTTCAGAAAGAATAGCTGTGTAGATAAAAGGGAAGATTAAATGAAGAATAAAAAATATATTGGACAGGTTTTGTCTTGCTTAGCTATAGGAATGTTAATCCCCATTTTTATAATGTTAATAATGAAATTTAATCTCAAAAGAATTACTGTTTCGTCTCATTCAGGATATTATTTAACGTTTTTTTGGGTAGTTAGTTATATTTTAGAAGTAACATTTAATTTATTTTGTGAAAAATATAACAAAGTAATTTGGCTTTGTTGTCAAATAATATCGTATTTTTTATTCTGGGGAGCTATAGGATTATTTTTAGGCGTACTAACGTTTTTAATAGATGAAAATTTTATAATTATAGTAGTTTTATCTGTATATGCTTTTGCTATTTTAGTTACAATTATATGTTTGCTTATAGGTTTATTTTCTAAAAATATAAAAATTGCTAAAAAAAGAAATTTTATTTTAGGAACATGCCTAAACGTTATGATTATTATTTTTACAATAATTACAAAATCTGGTAGTTATCTTTTTAGTCTAGCATTGATATTTATTGCTTTCTTATGTTGTGTTTATTCCGTTAAACAATTTAACGATTTAAAGATTGAAAAAAGTTTTAATTCTGGGATAGAAAAGTGGACGGATATAATCAGTACGGCAACTGATATGAGTTTAACCTTTATAACATTTGTTTTTACAATACTGGCAATACTTTTTCCACCAAGTGATGATGACAATGATTAAGAAAGGAAAAGTTATTAAAAATGCATAAAATTAATGAACAAGGATATGTAAGTTTTAAAGAAAGCATTTCTGATTTTATTCATGGATTGATAGATTTCAAGGGAATTACTACTCGCAGAAGATATTTATTTCCAATGATTTACTTTTACGCAATCTTATTTACTGGATGTAATTTGCTTTTTATATTTACATTGATGAATATTAATGGATTGGCAATAACGATTTTTGAAATCATCATTGCGATAAATTTTATTGTCGCAAATTTATTGATCATTCCTGTAACAGTTCGACGTTTTCGAGACATTGGGTTTAATATCATTATAACGATTTTGATGTTATTTTTCGCAATTGGAATATGCCCGCTTTTTGGAGTACTTTTACCAACTGATTGTTTCAAAAAGAAAGCTTAAAATTTATACATAGGTAAAGAAGACTTGCTTTTATAACAAGTCTTCTTTTTTTACTTAATTATCCGTTTAATATCCCACAAACTCATCCCGAATTTTTCTTTCAAGATTTTAACGATCCGCGACGTTCCCAGCGCACTCATAATGTTGGCGACTTCTTGATTAGTAAGTGTCGTTTCATAATGCGGCGGCAGTTTAACCGTGAACCGCTGCGGAAAGATGGCTTGAGCCACGCCGTAACACTGGTACGCGGTATTTTTATTGGCTTGAAAAACTTTGCGGTCGACTTCCAAGCGCAGTTCAATGTCGTGTTCCGGAATATCGACCGTGAAGCGGTACGGGCTTTCCTTGCGAATCGGGTATTTGTTTAAGAAGACCCAGCAGCCCGGATGCCGCGTCATCCCAACTGCGGGGAAAATCAGGCAGTCCTTGCCCATGATCGGCAGCTGCCGCGTTCCGGGATGCGAAGTTTGATAGAGATGGTTGATGATCCCGTCGATCAGAACTGCTCCAAGATTGCCATGCGGCGCAAGCAGCTTTTTGATCAGTGTTTTGGGAGTTTGCGGCGTCTTAATGATCGTGCCGTCATTGCGAAAGATCATGGTGCGCAGCTTTTGTTCATTGATTTTACAAAACATGACCGTCGTTGCGGGGTCAAGGGTGGCATCATAATCGATCACGATCCGGGATGAAGGGGAAAGCTGGTTCGTATTAGCGTAATATGTAATCAGCATGGGCAAAACTCCTGACTGGATTATTAATTTTTATTAAAAACGATAATATTTTATTATATTTATAAATTTTACTTAACGGTTCGATATTCTGTCAACGCTTTCTTTAACCATTCTGAATTTTAGAATTCGATTCATTTCTAAGTCTTTGAAATTGACTGCTATCTATTAAGAATTAGCAGAATTTTCTATGATTGAAGTATCAATTTGGCCAGGTTGAAATCAAAGTAAAGGAAACGTCATGACAGGACTCGAATGTGGAAAATCAAGATGGATTTAAGGAACTATTAGCCGATGACACCGTAATTTATGCGGTGTTGAAGAAGCTGCATATTACCAAGGTGCATAACGACTATGATGATTTGGTTTCGGAAGGGCGCCTGCTGTACTTAAAGGCGTATGCGACGAATCAGTATACCGGGAAACGCCGGTTTAATTACTTTTTCACCAAGATTTACTGGGGCTTGCTGGACTATTTACGCAAGCAGCAGCGCAATCATGAAGTTGAAGCGCCGATCATTTCAACTGCCAATGAAGATTGGGATATTGTGGATGACCGGGTCGATGTGCATGCCGGCATTGAAGATGCAGAGTTATTGGCAGCCGTTCGCGCAATCTGTACCGCTAAGGAATGGCTGTACGTTGAACAACGGCTTCAAGGCAAAAAGGTGGCGGAAATTGCCGCGCAAATCGGGGTTCATCCGAATGCGATTTATCGCCGCAAAGCTCGGTTGCGAAAGAAAGTTGAATCTTTTTTGAAAAAAATCAATTTTGAGGGTGGGAAAAATCGCGGGTCAATTCGTTAATAAAGATGTAAGGGGCGCGCGACTTACACCACCACGATGAACTTGAAAATCGGTTTTGATCCGATGACAGTTCGTGATCGAACTTGATTTTCAGCCATTTAGAAATTGGAGGAATTTAAAATGACAGTTAAAGCAGAATGGAAGAAGACCGGAATTTACCTTGAACATGATTTAGGCGAAGGCAAGACCCGCCGCCGGACATTTAACGGCGTGAATGCCAGCGCAACTGACGACAAGATCGCGGAATTTGCTGAAATTATCGGCAAGTTGACCGGCGAAAATGTTGTTAACATCAAGGTTACCCGGACCGAAGAGCTTTCAGCTTCACCAGCAGTTAGTGAATAATCAGTCAGCGAATTAATTACGAAAGAGGGAATTTAAATGAAGAAATTAAACTTAGGTTTTCGTTCAGCAACCAAGAACACAATGCACCACTTACAGCTCAATTATGTGAAAACGGAACTTGAAGCTGAACCGTTGAAGAAGTACATGGCGCAGATTGCAGCATTAGGAATCTTCAGCGACAAGAACGGTGAAATGGTGTTCGCAACACCGGCTTCCGCAAGCTACATTGACACGGAAGAAAAAGTGGTGTTTGCGGAAAAATAGGTTGATATAAGGTTCAGAGATCCTGCTTTTTGGCAGGATCTTTTTATATCTAAAAGATATCTTTTGGATAGTAATCATCTATAATTTGGGTTTATACCAAGGGGATACTTTCGTACATTTAAGGTGTTGATTTCCAATTAAATTTTAAATTAGGAAGCGAATTGAAATGGAAATGATTCAAATTAATTTGACATTTGGTTCTTAAAGCACTAATATGACATATTGTCATATGACAGTGTGTCATATTGTTAGAAAGGAATGAAAAAATGCCGAAGCAAACATTTCTAAATCTTCCGCAGGAGAAGCAGCGGCGGCTATTGAAGGCGGGTTTTGAAGAGTTTTCTCGGGTGCCGGCGATTGACGCTTCCATCAGCAATATTATTAAACTTGCTGAGATTCCGCGCGGAAGTTTTTACCAGTATTTTGAAGATAAATATGATCTGCAGGCCTACTTAGTGATGCAGTTTTCGCAAGAGTGGTATCGAACTTGGCATCAGCTTTTGCAGGAACACCAGGGTGATTTCTTTGCGGCAGTACCGCTTTTGTTCAAGGATATTCTTGATATGATGCGGAATGAAAAGAATCACGCTTTTTGGAAGAATACCTTTTTCCAGTTCCGTAATTCTAAGGAAATGCGCAAGGCACTTCATCAGCAACGGCGGTCAAAACACGATGATGACCGTGAGTTGATTAATCAGCAGAAATTACGAATCGAATTGACCGCGCATAATTATGTTTTGCTTAACCGGCAGATCACAACGATGATGATCCAGTCGATCAGCATGTATTTTATGGCGGACCGCTTCAACGTTGATGATCCGTATCAGGAAGCGATTCAAAATTTTAATACCTTATTGAATTGGTTACAATTCGGAATTCAAGATCAAGGAGGAAATGCGGATGATTAATCTATTGAAGAAACGATTGCCGAAGTCGAAGGTTATCGGAGCAACGATTTTCATGGCGATTCAAGTCATAACGACGCTGTACTTGCCGACGCTGACTTCGAACATCGTCAATAATGGAGTTGCGAAGGGCAATGTTCATTACATTTGGATGGTCGGTATTCAGATGATGATTTTCTCGCTGATCAGTGTTGCGGCCGCAGCGTTTAACGTTTATTTTTCAGCAAAAGGTTCGCAAAAGTTAGGCCAGCGGTTGCGCAGCGACGTCTACCGGAAAGTGATCAACTATTCGCACGATGAAATGAAGCAGATCGGGACGTCATCCTTGGTTACGCGGACAACGAACGACATTATGCAGATTCAAAACGTAACGTTGATGTTTCTGCGGATGATGTTGATGGCGCCGTTAATGCTGATCGGGGCAAGCATTTTAGCTTACCGGCGGAGTGCAACGTTGACGACGATCTTTATTGTCATTTTGCCGTTGATCGCGGTCATCATGGCACTGGTGATTCGCTTTGCCGGACCGTTATTCTTTGCGATGCAGAAAAAGACTGACCGGGTCAACCAGGTTTTCCGCGAAGGATTAACCGGTGTCCGGGTCATCCGGGCATTCCGCCAAGATGAACTGGAACAGCAACGCTTTGATGAAGTCAATAAGGACTATACGCATAACGCGATCAAGGTCTACAACATTACCGGGTTGATGATGCCGTTAATGACCTTGATCATGAGTGCAACCAACGTCGTGATCACTTACTGGGGCAGCCATTTGATCGCCTTTCAAGTCACGGAAGTCGGAAACATGATTGCCTTTATTACATATGCAGCCCAAATTTTGATGAGTTTTGCGATGCTGTCAATGGTATTCGTAATGGTTCCGCGGGCGCAAGCGTCAGCTAAACGGTTGAACCAAGTTTTGAACATGACGACGCCGATCACGGACGCCAAGGATCCGCAATCATTGGATAAGCCATCTGCGCTTGAATTTGACAACGTGGCGTTCAAGTATGCGGATGCCCAAAAGGATGCGCTTGAAGGGGTCAACTTTAAGCTGCATGCCGGACAAACGTTGGCGATCATCGGTGGAACCGGGTCAGGGAAATCAACCTTGATCAACATGATTCCGCGGTTCTATGACGCGACTCAAGGTGAAGTCAAGGTCAATGGCGTTGATGTTCGGGACACGACGCTGCAGGCCATTCACCAAGCCGTATCATTTGTCCCGCAAAAGGCGAACTTGTTTGAAGGAACATTGCGCGAAAACATGCAGTTCGGGGATGCCAAAGCAACTGATGAACAGATTTGGCACGCCCTTGAGATTGCGCAAGCCAGTGATTTTGTAAAGGAACTGGACGGCCAGCTTGATGCGCACGTTGAACAGGGCGGCGCTAACTTTTCTGGTGGGCAGCGGCAACGGTTAGCGATTGCCCGTGTCTTGGTCAAACAAGCTTCCGTTTACGTTTTCGATGACTCATTTTCAGCATTGGACTTTAAGACGGATGCAAAGTTACGCGCAGCCTTAAAAACCGATGAAGAAATTCAAAAACACGTTGTGGTTATTGTTGGTCAGCGGGTTTCAACGATTGCCGATGCTGATTTGATTTTAGTATTGGATAAAGGCAAGGTCGTCGGTCAGGGGACCCACCAGGAATTACTCGCAACGAACAAGGTTTACCAGTCAATTGTGAACTCCCAAATTCGGGAATCAAAGGAGGGTGAGCAAAATGCCTAAACGAAATCGCGGTCCAATTGAAAAACCGCAGCACTTTTGGAAGACAACATGGCGGTTATTAAAGTACATGAAGAATCAGATTGCGGCTATTTTAGTTACGATGGCGTTGGCAATCACCGCGCAAGTATTGCAGATTCGCACGCCGAAAATTTTGGGTCAGGCAACGACGACGATTTTTGAAGGCGTGATGAAAGGAACGGCAATGCAAAAAGCCGGCATTGCGATGCATCACTGGCCAATTGATTTTCACAAAATCGGCCACATTTTAATGATCGTCATGGCAATGTACGTCGGTTCAGCCGTATTAACGTTTATCCAACGGGTCATCATGAACTACATGTCGCAACATACCGTTTACAGCATGCGGAAACAGTTGAAGCATAAAATGATGACGGTGCCGGTCAACTTTTACGACATGCACTCGAACGGGGATATTATCAGTACGGCCATTAATGATATGGATAACATTTCATCGACTTTGCAGCAAAGTTTGATGCAGCTGGTAACTTCCGTTGTTCAGCTTGTCGGGACATTATGGCTGATGTTGACGATCAGCTGGAAACTTACATTGATTATTGTTTGTTCAGTGCCGTTAAGCATGATCTGTATCGGAATCATTGCCCCTCAATCGCAGAAAAATTTCGGCGCGCAACAAAAGCATCTCGGAATTTTGAACGGCGCAATCGAAGAAAACTACGCTGGTCAAAACGTGATCAAGAGCTTCAACCGGGAACAAAAGACGATCGATGACTTTGAAAAGGAAAACGAAGCCTTATACCAAGCATCATGGCGGGCGCAAATGGCTTCCGGAATTATGATGCCGATTATGTCATTTATCAGCAACCTGACTTACGTTTGCGTTGCGATTGTCGGTGGAATTCAGGTTACCAGCGGACAGATTTCATTGGGAAATGTCCAGGCGATGTTGCAATATACGACCAACTTCTCGCAACCAATTTCCCAATTGGCCAACCTGGCAAACACGATTCAATTAACGATCGCCTCGGCTGAACGGGTCTTCGGCGTCTTGGATGAACCGGATATGCAGGAAACAAAATCCGGGTTACCGGTTGAAAAAGATCCGGCCGGGTTAATCGAATTTGAACACGTGAAATTCGGTTATGATAATGCCCCGATTTTGATGGAAAATTATAATTTGACGGTCAAGCAAGGGCATATGACTGCGATCGTCGGGCCAACTGGAGCCGGGAAAACAACGATCATCAACCTGCTTGAACGGTTCTATGATATTAAAGGTGGTTCGATTCGGTTAAACGGGGTCGATACGCGGGATATGTCGCGGGAAGAACTGCGGTTCCACTTTGCGATGGTTTTGCAGGATACATGGTTATTCTCAGGCACGATTTGGGATAACTTGAAGTACGGGCGCCAGGATGCAACGGATGAAGAAATTCTTGCGGCTGCGAAGGCGGCGCATGTGGATGATTTTGTGGAACAATTACCCAATGGTTACAAAACCGTTTTGGATGAATCAGCCTCGAACATTTCGCAAGGGCAGCGGCAGTTGTTGACAATTGCGCGGGCATTTGTGGCTGATCCGGAAATTTTGATTTTGGATGAAGCAACCTCAAGTGTCGATACACGAACTGAATTGCAGATTCAACACGCCATGAACAAGCTGCTTGAGGGCCGGACGAGTTTTGTGGTTGCCCACCGGTTATCCACAATTCAGGATGCGGATAACATTATTGTGATGAATCACGGCTCGATTGTGGAAACCGGAACACATAACCAGTTATTGGCGAAGAACGGTTTCTACGCGGACTTGTATAATTCACAATTTGAAGGCAATATTCAGATGGATTAGGAGGAATGAACATGCACAAAAAATTAGGAATAATTTTAACCGCGGGGCTTTCATTGCTTCTAACCGGCTGCAGCAAGGTCAGTTTATCAACCACGTCGAAAACTTATTCACCAGATGAAATGGTTGCGGTTGTGAAAGGTCATACTGTTAATCACAATACGGTTACTTATCAAATTGATAATGGAACGAAACACAGCGTTAAGGTTCATGATAAAACCTTTGTGATTCAGGTTCCAGCAAGTGATCAGCAACAAAAAGTGAAGATCACGGTCGCTCACGCTGGTCAGCAACAGCAGCAAACCGTAACGGTGAACGCGGCGAAAAAATTGGGTAACTACCAGCAAATTGTGCAAAAGTACAATCAAATGGTCGTCATGAGCAAGTTATCCCCGCAAGAAGTTCAAACGCTAAAGGCAGCGTCGACCTTGAAGAAGGCGCCAAGCGTACCAAATCCGCAACTGATGCAGCAAATGAAGCAGGCGCAACAGGTTGAACAAAAGGTTCAGCAGTTGCAATTCACAACGAAGAGTGAACAACTTCCGGCGCAGTTAAGCGGGATTCACAATGTCGTGGATAATTCAGCTTATACGTTGCGGTTGAATGTGCAAAACGGCAACTTGATGGGGGCTACAATGATGATCCCGGTCAAAAGTTTTAAGGACAAGACCCAAGCTCAACAATTCGGCACGGCGTTTGCACTTTTCAGTCAAGCCCTTGGCGCCAACGGCAAGCAGGTCATGCATGAATTTGAAAGCAAAACGAAGAATCAGGATAAAACCCAGACAACGTCGAAGACGATTATCAACCATGGAATCAAGTATTCGATCGGGTTTTCAACAACTGAATTATATGTGTATATTACGAAAGGATAGGAAGGTGTGACAAAACAGTAAAAACGAGCGTGGTGGAAGCAGAAAAGCGAATGAATCGCGCCAGCATAGATTCAGAGATTTTCGAATCCACATAGCTCGTTTGTTTTGGAACCTGATTATGGCAGAAAAAACAGAGATTGAGATTTTTATGTCTCAACCTCTGTTCTTTTTAATATGTTGGTTTAATTTCCAATGCTTCTTGTTGACTAAAGTCAGCATCAGGATATTTCTTTTTTAGTGCCAGTAATAAGAAACGCTTTGCAAGGTTTCCGTTCCGGGCGAGAACTGGTCCGTGGAAGTATGTTCCAAAGACATTTTTGTAAATTGCACCTTCAGAACCATCTTGACCGTTATTTCCATGACCTTCGATCACTTTTCCAAGAGGACGTTCGCCTTCGCCCAGGAACGTTACCCCGTTGTGATTTTCAAAGCCGTGGTATTCTTCGCCGGTTTCTTCGTTTTTGATTCGGATATCGCCGATGAACCGGTTATTGATTTGAGTTTCAGTCCGGTGTGGCAATGCACCGACGCCCGGAATCTTTTTACCGTCTGCGCCAATGTAATATTGCCCAAGCAGTTGATAACCACCGCAAACTGCAAGCATTGGTTTGTCATCGTTAATGAACTTTTTAATGGCTGCTGCTTTATTTGGCAGATCCTTTGAAACGATTGTTTGTTCATAATCTTGACCACCGCCGAAAAGGGCGAAGTCGAATTTATCCGGATCAAAGTCATCATCTAAAGAAACGATTTGAACATCAATATCGGTATCCATTTGTTTGGCATAGTATTTCAAAACCAAAATATTGCCAATGTCACTATAAGTATTAAGCAAATCACCATAGAGGTGGGCTAAATTCAAATGATATTGCATTATTCCATTCCTCCTTTGATGTAACCTTCGTCAGCAAGCATCTTCCGTAATTGCAACATTGCGGTGTAGGTTGCCAAAACATAAACATGCTTTGTTGGCATTTGTTTGATATAGTTGACGGCTTCCTTTAAGTCCGGCCGTTGGGCAAAATGTTCTTTCTGAACGCCGGCAACGCGCATCCGGAAAGTGATGTCTTTATACCGTTCACCACCGGTCAACACTGATGGAATATGGTCAAATGGTAATTCTTCAAAACTGCCGTCCCAGATCCAACTGGTGTCGATTCCGTCAGCATAGTTTGCATTTAACAGGAATGCCAACGAGAACGGGTTCTTGTCCGTTTTGATCATTTGCAATACCTGGTCAAGACCAACCGGGTTTTTAACAAGGATGATCGTTACATCTTTATCCCCAACATGGACAACTTCTTGCCGCCCGAAGATGTTTTTATCATCCGCACCAAGGGCTTTCGTGATTTCGTGCGGCAGCAAACCAAATTCAACGCCAACAGAATATGCAGCAAGCGCGTTATAGATATTATACGTTCCGCCGATGTGAAGCGTAAATTCATGGTCATCGATCTTAACGGTTGATGATTGCGGTGTTTGATCCACGATCGCGTTCATCCGGTAAGTCAATTCTGGCCGTTCAAATCCGCAATGCGGGCAGAAATATTTTCCCAAATTGCCATAGCTGCGGCTGTAATAATGAAGGATGTGGTCGCACTTTGGACACAAAACTCCATCCGTATTAGCCGGAGCTTTTTGATCGTGATCCGGTTGGTTGTCAAAGCCAAAGTAAACAACTTGGTTCGGCAGATCCTGCAAATTGTGGAATAGCGGTTCGTCCCCGTTGGCAATGGTCTTAGCTTGCGGGTGCATCTTGATTCCTTGAAGGATCTTATTATATGTGGTGTAGATTTCGCCGAACCGGTCGAGCTGATCCCGGAAAATGTTGGTTAAAACAAAAGCAGTTGGGGCAACGTACTGTGAAATAATCGGGACGTTGGCTTCATCCGTTTCCAAAACAGCGATTTTTTTACCGTTCTTGACTTTTTTAGCAGATAAAAATGTGCTGACGATTCCCTGCTTCATGTTTGAACCGCTCGGGTTAGTCAAAATTTCTGGGTATTTTTGTTTAAGAACTTTAACCGTAAGGGCCGTTGTCAGGGTCTTCCCGTTGGTTCCGGTAACGATCACGATTTCATAATCCTTTGCAAGTTCCTTTAAAACGTCTGGATCAATTGCAAGGGTGATCTTGCCTGGAAGCGATGTTCCGCCATGCATTACATTATGCAAAAACCAGTAAGAAGATTTTCCGGCAGCAATTGCCAATTTACTTTTAAGTGCCATTGATCTATCTCCTAAAATTAAAATACTATTCGCATTTTATCATAATAGAATCTGAAATTCACTTTTCCGTCCTTTAATTAATAGAAGCTTCAATCGGGATAAATTTTTGCTGGTCAAAGTTGTAAAGGCCGCGCGCCGTTAATTTTAAGGTTGGGATGACCGGCAACGCTAAGAACGATAAGGTAATAAATGGGTTAAAGGCGATCGGCCGGCTGATCGGTTGGTAAGCTGCGGTGATCGCGTTCAATTTTTGAGCAGTCTCTTTATATGAAAGATTTGACATCAACCCGCCGATTTGAAGCGGCAGGGTTGCCAGTTCATGGTGATTTGCAAAGACAGTGATTCCGCCGCCAACTTTTTGAAGATGCTGAATGGCAGCAAATAAATCCGCGTCATTTGTTCCAACGGCAATAATATTGTGGGAATCGTGGGCAATTGAGGATGCAACGGCTCCATGAGTTAGATTGAAGCCCTTTACGATCGCTTTGCCGATTTTGCCAGTATGATGGTGGCGTTCAACGACGACCATTTTAAGTTGATTGTTGGAAGGATCAGGACAGAAGTTTCCGTTATGAATTGAAACGGGTTCGACTAAGTGTTCAGTTTCGATGTGGTTCGGAATTACCTGAATGATGTTTGCGGTAGCTGAATTCAGCGGAAGTTGGAGATCAGCTGGCGAAAGCGCAAAGTTCATTGTGTTTTTCGCAAACGATAATGGGTGGGTATTAAAATCATGATTTGAAATTAAGTGGCCTTTTTTGATAACTTGGTGGATCTTAACATCATACGGGTCGTCTAAGACAACGATGTCTGCTTGGTAATTCGGATTGAGGGCGCCGATGAAAGGGATTTGGTGAGCTTGGGCAGCATTAAAACTTGCCATCGTATACGCTGTTTCGGGCCGCAAACCGTGTTGAATTGCTTTGCGAATGCAGTCGTTGATCCCGCCTTCATTTAAAAGGGAGTCAACTAATTTATCGTCAGTACAAAATGCGAACCGACTGGCATTGGATTCATTGACTGCGCCGACGGTATTTTCAAGGTCGCGTTCAACGGTTCCTTCGCGCAGGAAAACGTAAAAACCTTCATTAATCCGTTCTTGAATTTGCTGGATCGTAGTTGCTTCATGGTCAGTCGAAATTTGGTGTTGCCGGTAAACATCGAGCTGGTGTCGTGAAAGGCCGGATCCGTGGCCATCGATTTGCCGGCCGGCTTGAAGACAATCGTTCAGTTTAGCAATCATATCAGGTTGATTCGACGAAACTGCTGGATAATCCATCACTTCAGCTAAGCCGCGGACAGTTGGATTCTGGTAAAATGGTTTCAGTTCTTTGGCGGTCAAAGTTGCGCCGCTGTCTTCAAACGGAGTGCATGGAACACTGGAAGGCAGCATCGTGTAAACGTCCAGCAGCGATTGCCGTGCGTCATCGATCATGTATTGAATGCCGTTTGCCCCAGCAACATTAGCAATTTCATGCGGATCGGTGAAGATGCTGGTCGTTCCTTGCGGCAGAATTACCTTGGCCAATTCACTTGGCGTTAAAAGGGAACTTTCAATGTGAACGTGAGCGTCGATAAATCCGGGAACGATGTATTGGTCAGCATAATCAAGAGTCCGCCGGGCATGGAAGGTCGATGATTCGCCGGTGGCAATGATTTGCCCGTCATTGATCCAGAGGACATTCGGTTCGAATAACCGGGAGAAGACATTTAAAACGTGGTTGCTTTTAATACATAAATCGATGGTCGTCATTACTGATCCTCCAATAATTATTTGTGTTTTGATGATATTGTTAATCTATTTTAACCTTAAAGGACTAAAAGACAATGAAATTTGTTAATTATTTTGAGCGAACTCGAAATAAATGTCCGAATTAATAATTAAAGCACCGAAAATTTTAAGTGAGGGAATGAATTTTGCCTTTAAATCGTATATACTTATTTAGAAAGACTTTTTTTATGGAGATGGGTTTATGGCACAGCTTTTTTTCCGTTATGGCGCAATGAACAGCGGTAAAACGATTGAAATCCTTAAAGTTGCTCACAACTATGAGGAACAGCACAAGCACGTTGTGATTTTAACAAGCGGGCTGGATAACCGGGATGAAGTCGGATATGTTTCAAGCCGGATCGGGTTACGGCGGCCGGCAATTCCGATTTTTGATGAAACGGATGTGTATGAAATTGTGGCTTCAAAACAGAACATCGACTGTGTGTTAGTTGATGAAGCCCAATTTTTGAAAAAACATCACGTGATTGAATTGACGCGAATCGTTGATGAATTAGGAATTCCAGTAATGACGTTCGGTTTAAAGAACGACTTTCGGAATCAGTTGTTTGAAGGTTCCGAATATCTTTTGCTATATGCTGACAAAATCGAAGAAATGAAGACCATTTGCTGGTTCTGTGCCAAAAAAGCAACCATGAACCTTCGAATACATGATGGCAAGCCGGTTTATGACGGCGAGCAGATCATGATCGGCGGCAACGAGGCATATTTCCCAGTTTGCCGGAAACACTACGTTAACCCGCCGCTGGAAGAGATCCGCAAAGATATTGAAGAATAATATTTAATGGAGGACAAGATGGATAAGTTATTTGATCGTTTACAAATGCTCGAAGACCGTTACGAAGAGCTGGGCGAATTGCTTTCTGATCCGGATGTAATTGCTGATACGCAACGGTTCACTAAGCTTTCAAAGGAAATGGCCGATTTGCGCGAAACCGTTGAAAAGTACAACCAGTATAAGAAGGTTACGCAGCAGATCAAAGATGATGAGGAAATGTTGAATGCCGGTTTAGATGATGAAGAAATGGCATCAATGGTCAAGGATGAACTGGCAGATTCAAAGGCTGAAAAGGAAAAACTTGAAGAAGAAATTAAGATTCTTTTGATTCCCAAAGACCCGAATGATGAAAAGAACATCATCATGGAAATCCGGGGAGCTGCCGGCGGGGACGAAGCAAGTTTGTTTGCAGCAGATTTATACAACATGTACACCCGCTATGCCGAAAAACAAGGTTGGTCAGTGCAAATCGTTGATAAAACTCCAACCGAAGTCGGCGGATTCAAACAAGTCGTATTGCTGATCAACGGGAAAAATGTTTATTCGAAATTAAAATATGAAAGCGGCGCTCACCGGGTTCAACGGGTTCCCGTTACTGAATCAGCTGGCCGGGTCCACACTTCAACCGCAACGGTCGGGGTAATGCCGGAAGAAGAGGACGTTGAAATCGAAATTGATCCTAAGGATATTCGGGTCGATGTTTTCCGGTCGTCAGGTGCCGGTGGTCAGCATATTAACAAGACTTCATCAGCTGTTCGAATGACGCACTTGCCGACTGGAATCGTAGTTTCAATGCAAGACCAACGTTCACAGCAACAAAACCGGGAAAAGGCAATGCAGATTTTGAAAGCCCGGGTTTACGATTACTACAAGACCCAAGAACAAAGTGAATACGACGAAAACCGGAAGTCAGCCATTGGAACTGGAGACCGGTCAGAACGAATTCGGACATATAATTACCCGCAAAACCGGGTTACGGATCACCGGATCGGATTGACATTGAATAAGTTGGATAAGATCATGAACGGTGATTTAGATGACATTATTGATGCGTTAGTATTGTATGATCAAACTAAGGCATTGGAGAAATTGCAAAATGAATAATGCAGTAAATTATTTTAAGGCCCGTCAATGGGCTTTTTCTTTTATTGAAGCGCACGGATTGGAAGCGGATGCCGCTGATTTACTGTTGTGCGATCAGATGGGATGGAATGAAGCCCAACTGTTGATGCATTTTCGCGATCCAATGCCGGATGAGGAATGGCAGCAGTATCAGACAAACGTTCAAAAGTTTGTTGACGGTTGGCCAGCCCAATACCTTACGGGCAAGGCATTTTTTTACGGTCTGCAGCTTAAAGTAACTGAAGCAACCTTGATTCCGCGCCCGGAAACGGAGGAACTGGTTGATTGGATCTTAGCGGATTATGATGAGCAGCCGATCAACTTGCTGGATGTTGGTACCGGAACGGGCGCAATCGGCTTGGCGCTTAAAGCTCAACGCCCAACCTGGGACGTAACGTTAAGCGATATTTCGACTGATGCGTTGGCCGTTGCCAAACAGAATGCGACGGTGCTAAATGAATCTGTCAAATTTGTCCAAAGTGATCTTTTAAATGACGTGGATGGAAAATACGATGTGATCGTTTCGAATCCCCCGTATATTGCTGAAGACGAACGGAAGTACATGGACCGCAGTGTTTTAGAACACGAACCGGAACTTGCGTTATTTGCACCGCATCACGGTTTGGCAATTTATCAGCGAATTGCTGCGGAATGTTCCTCGTATTTAAAACCGCATACCCGAATGTATTTTGAAATCGGGTTTCATCAGGGACAAGCGGTCAAACAAATTTTTGAAAAGCAGTTTCCGCAAGCAAGCGTTGAAGTGCGCCAAGATATCAATCATCATGACCGGATGGTGCGGGTCAAATTTTAAGAAAGGAAATCAAACGAATGGAAATTACTAAAATTTATAAACCAGATGAAGTTGCGCAAGCAGCAAAAGAAATTCAACTTGGAGAATTAATTGCGTTTCCAACTGAAACCGTCTATGGATTGGGGGCAGATGCAACCAATGAAAAGGCTGTTCGACGGGTTTTCCAAGCTAAGGGCCGGCCAGCCGATAACCCGTTAAACGTTACGGTGTGTTCAACGGCAATGGTTGAACGGTTTGTTGGGGAGATCAATGAATGGGGGCAAAAGCTGATCAAGCAATTTTGGCCAGGACCGTTGACGCTGATCTTTAAAACCTTGCCGCATGCGTTAGCTCCAGTTGTTACGGGCGGATTACCAACCGCTGCCTTTCGGATGCCGGATAATCAAGTAACGCTGAAAATGATCGAACTAGCAGGAACCCCAATCGTTGGACCGTCTGCTAATTCATCGGGCAAGCCAAGCCCGACGACCGCTGAGCATGTTTTTCATGATATGGAAGGCAAGATTGCGGGCATCGTTGATGACGGACCAACCGCAGTCGGCGTAGAATCAACGATCATTGATTTAAGCGGGGACACGCCGGTTATTATTCGCCCAGGAGCAATCAGCACGAAAGAAATTGAAGATGTTCTTGGAACCAGGGTTTTACTGAAGGACAGCAAGGATGCCGCTCCCGCAGCCAAATACAAGCATTATAATCCGGATGCTCAAGTTTTGATGGTCAATGATCAAGATTGGGATCAAGTTGACCAATGGCTTAAAGATCAGGATCAAAAGGTAGCGGTAATGGCAACGGATAAGGTGTTAGCTTCGCTTTCAAATGCTGAACTTCAATTCAGTTTAGGGCAAGATGTGCAATCGGCAAGCAAAGAATTCTTTGCAGGGATCCGGCATTTAGACAATGATGAACATGCCAAAATGATCCTCGTTCAAAAGTTTCCAACAACCGGTTTAGGGGAAGCCTACATGAACCGCTTGGAAAAAGCCAGCGGAAATCAAACTTGGGGTTTAGAGTAGCAAAATTATTTAATATCCGATAAAATAGGACTGAATAAAAATTAAAGGAGATGTTTGAAATGGGAAAGTTTGAAGTTTTAGATCACCCATTAATTCAACACAAATTAACGATTATTCGAAACAAGGATTGCGGAACACGGGAATTTCGGGAAGTTGTCAACGAAATTGCCGAATTGATGGTTTACGAAGTTTGCCGTGATATGCCGCTTGAAGATATTGAGGTTGAAACCCCAGTTGCAACGGCCGTTGAAAAACGGCTGGCTGGGAAAAAGGTCGTTGTCGTTCCAATTTTGCGGGCAGGACTCGGAATGGTCGATGGCGTCCTTGAATTATTGCCAGCCGCAAAGGTCGGTCACATCGGAATGTACCGGGATGAAGAAACCCTTCAACCGCACGAATACTTTGTCAAGATGCCAGATCACCTTGATAAACGGGAAATGATCATCGTTGATCCAATGTTGGCAACTGGCGGCTCAGCCATTGCAGCCGTTGATGCATTGAAGAAGCGGGGCGCCAAATCGATTCGGTTTGTTTGCTTAGTCGCTGCTCCAGAAGGAGTCAAGGCTTTGCGGGAAGCTCACCCGGACATCGATGTTTACGCTGCTGCATTGGATGATCACTTAAACGAAAATGGTTACATTGTTCCCGGATTAGGCGATGCCGGTGACCGGCTCTTTGGAACAAAATAATAGCCGAATATTATAGTTGTTAATTAATCTATAAATTCTATTAATAAAGTTTAAGAAAATCAAAATGTGATTATACCGCGATTTTTTTGTGACGTTTTATGCTTATAAAGCGTTTACATCAAATTTTTAAAATACGTTTAAATGGTGGTGCTACGCCTTTAAATTGGTTTTGTATTTAATAAAAATGGTGGTATGATGAAAAATGTATTCAGAGATTGTCCATCTTTGGATCGAAATCATTTTATGGTTCGACCGTAATGTTTTCAACCTTATTACAATTGAAAAGAGGTGAGACTTGGTGTTTGATGACGGAAGTAAAATTGTCAAGCTATTCGGGCTCTCATTTAACGTCGGGAACTGTGTCGCTGGACTTGTTACAGCAATTATTGTATGTGCCGTTTTAATTTGGCTTTCACGCAACTTGCAGATGAAGCCGACCGGCAAGCAGAATATTCTCGAATGGATCGTTGACTTTACAAATGGAATTGTAAAATCAGCGATTCCCGATGCCCAAGGAAGTAATTACGGATTGTTCGCATTCGTACTTTTCGTATTTATTTTCGTTGCTAACCAATTAGGATTGATCATCCAGTTTGTAATTGGGGATGTTACATATATAAAGAGTCCAACTGCTTCGCCAATGACGACATTAACGTTGGCATTTATGGTTCTTGTTATTTCACATATTGCTGGGGTTAACCGCTTTGGATTTAAAGGGTATGTCAAAAATACATTTTTAAGTCCAATGCCGGTATTGTTTCCAATTAAGATTTTAGAGCAATTTACAAACTTCATTACTCTTGCTCTTCGTCTTTATGGTAACATCTACGCTGGTGAAGTATTACTTAAGTTAGTTTTCCAAATGGCTCAATCTCATGGGATTTTAACATTTATCCCAGCAATGCCATTAGAAATGATTTGGCAAGGATTCTCCGTCTTTATTGGAGCAATTCAAGCCTATGTCTTTGTAACATTGGCAATGGTTTACATTTCACAAAAGGTCGAAAAAGAGGCCTGATATTTTAAGGAGGAATTATATTATGACAGGTTTAGCATTATTAGGTGCAGGGATTGCTGCGGGACTTGCTGCGATTGGTACTGGTGTTGGTAACGGAATGGTTATTTCAAAGATGTTGGAATCAATGGCTCGTCAGCCAGAATTAAGTGGTCAATTACGGACAAACATGTTCATTGGTGTTGGTTTGATCGAAGCTGTCCCGATCATTGCAATCGTTATTGCGTTCATGTTGTTAGTTAAATAACGATCTTTCATGAAATCCATAACGGATAGGAGGTGTCAATAGATGTATTCGACATTTTTACTTGGTGATGCAGGGGTACAATGGGGGGATTTCCTCTTCTACCTTATTATGTTCATTATCATGTTGCTGATCGTTAAGCACTTTGCATGGGGTCCTGTCACAAAGATGATGGATAAACGTGCAACGAAGATTTCAAACGACATTGATTCTGCTGAAAAGGCCCGGAAAGAAGCTGAAGACCTTGCTGCAAAACGGCAAACGGCTTTGGAAAACTCACGGACAGAAGCCGCTGGAATCATTGACCGCGCAAAACAAAACGGTGAACAACAAGAAGCTTCAATTGTAAATGCTGCAAATGAAGAAGTTAAAACAATGAAGGCCAATGCCAAGAAAGATATTCAACAAGAAAAGCAAGATGCTTTATCAAGTGTAAAGAACGATGTCGCTGAATTATCTATTGAAATTGCTTCGAAGATTATTCAAAAAGAACTAACACCTGAAAGTCAAAAGGAATTAGTTGATTCATATATTGAAGGGTTGGGAAAGCAAAATGGCAATAGATAATGCAACAATTGCACGTCGTTATGGCAATGCCCTTTTTGAAGTTGCTCAAGATCAAAATTCACTTGCTGAAACGGCAGCTGAATTAAATGGATTGAAAGCAGCTTTAAATCAAGAACCTGGATTTGTTAACTTTATGACAAGTCCGCAAATCGATGAAAAAGCAAAGAAAGATACTCTTTCTGCGTTAACTGCAAATGCTTCAGCATTGGTTTCTAATCTGCTCAACATGTTATTTGACTACCGGCGGATCAGTAACTTAGAAGCAATCATTGATGAATTTAACAGATTTTATGATCAAGACCGCAAAGTCGTTCGGGCCGTTGTACGGACAGCCGTTGAATTAGATAATCAACAAAAGAATACTCTTGCAAAGAAGTTTGCTGAGGTTGAAGGTGCAAACCAAGTTATCTTGGATGCAAAGGTTGATCCATCGATCATTGGCGGGGTTGTCATGCAATCTGAAAGTCATATTTATGATGGTTCGATTAAGACGAAGCTTGAAAAGATCAAGCGTCTGTTACTAAAACGTTAAAGAGGTGAGACTTTTATGAGCATTAAGGCTGAGGAAATCAGTGCTCTTATTAAGAAACAATTAGCAGATTATAAAGATGAATTATCTGTTGATGAAGTTGGTACTGTTACTTATGTTGGTGATGGTATTGCTCGTGCTAACGGTCTCGATAATGCCTTGTCTGGTGAATTGGTAGAGTTCCAAAATGGAGTATTTGGTATGGCTCAAAACTTGGAATCAACAGATGTTGGGATCGTTGTTTTGGGTGACTACAAGGGAATTCGCGAAGGTGATACTGTTAAGCGGACTGGCCGGATCATGGAAGTTCCTGTTGGGGACGCATTGATCGGTCGGGTCGTAAACCCATTAGGACAACCAATTGATGGATTAGGCGAAATTAAAACCGATAAGACACGTCCAGTAGAACGAAAAGCTCCGGGGGTTATGGAACGGCAATCTGTTTCAGAACCACTTCAAACTGGGATCAAAGCGATCGATGCTTTAGTTCCGATTGGTCGGGGCCAGCGTGAATTGATTATCGGTGACCGGAAGACTGGGAAGACATCATTGGCAATCGATACGATCTTGAACCAAAAGGATCAAAATATGATTTGTATCTACGTTGCGATTGGACAGAAGGAATCAACTGTTCGTGAACAAGTTGAAACATTACGTAAGTTTGGCGCAATGGACTACACGATCGTTGTTTCAGCTGGTCCTTCAGAACCTGCTCCAATGCTTTACATCGCTCCATATGCCGGAGCCGCAATGGGTGAAGAGTTCATGTTCAACGGCAAACACGTTTTGATCGTTTATGATGACTTAACAAAGCAGGCTGATGCTTACCGTGAACTTTCATTGATTTTGAGAAGACCTCCTGGCCGTGAAGCTTACCCAGGTGACGTTTTCTACCTGCACTCACGTTTGCTTGAACGGGCTGCTAAGTTAAGTGATGAACTTGGTGGCGGATCAATGACTGCTTTGCCATTCATTGAAACAAAAGCCGGGGACGTTTCAGCATACATTCCAACTAACGTTATTTCGATCACTGATGGACAGATTTTCTTGGACAGTGATAAGTTCTATGCTGGGGTTCGTCCTGCTATCGATGCCGGGACTTCGGTTTCACGTGTTGGTGGTGACGCTCAGATCAAAGCCATGAAGAAAGTTGCCGGAACATTACGTTTGGACTTAGCTTCATACGCTGAATTGGAATCATTTACTCAATTCGGTTCAGACTTGGACGAAGCTACGCAAGCTAAGTTGAATCGTGGTCGTCGGACAATTGAAGTTTTGAAGCAACCATTACATAAACCACTTCCTGTTGAAAAACAAGTTGTGATCCTTTATGCATTGACTCACGGCTTCTTAGACTCAGTTGTGATCGATGATATTACGAAGTTCCAAGACGGATTGTTTGACTACTTCGACAATAATCACAAAGACTTGCTTGACGAAATTAAGAAGACTGGTCAATTACCAGATACAGCAAAACTTGATGCTGCCATCAAGGACTATGCTGATACTTTCCAAGCAAGCAACAAATAGAAAGGGTGGTGAAGGCTGATGGCTGGTTCATTACAAAGTGTTAAGCGTCGGATCAATTCGACCAAGAAAACACAGCAAATCACAAATGCCATGCAAATGGTATCAACTGTAAAGTTGAATCAAATTCAAAGACATACAGCAAGTTATCAAGTCTATGCCGCCAAGATTCGGAGTGTAATCACTCACCTTGCTAAATCACACTTACTGGATAGCATTTCAGTAAGCAACTCATCAAAGAAGAGCGACGATCCGATGAGTTCATTGGGAATGTTGCAACAACGGCCGGTCAAAAAGGTCGGAATTGTTGTAATCACATCAGACCGGGGCTTAGTTGGAAGCTACAATAGTACGGTATTAAAACAAACAATGACGTTGATTGATAACGTAAGTCAAGCTGACAACAAGAAAGATGACATTGTGATCTTAGCAATTGGTTCAACTGGTGCAGATTTCTTTAAGCAACGCGGATTTAACATTGGATACGAATATCAAGGTGTTAATGATGTGCCGAAGTTTAAAGAAGTTCGGCCAATTGTTCAAGCAATCGTTACGATGTTTACAAGCGGAGCATTCGATAAGTTGTACGTTTGCTACAACCACTTCGTAAACACCTTAACGTCAGAATTTCGTGCTGAACAGATGCTTCCAATTACCGCTGAAAACGTTGGTGATTTGGAAAATGACGGACTTGAAGATGCCAAGGAAGGTCAATTAGCTCCAGCATACGATGCCGAACCATCCCAAAATGCAATTTTGGAAGTTGTTTTGCCGCAATATGCTGAAAGCTTGGTATATGGCGCAATCTTGGATGCCAAGACATCAGAACATGCTTCAAGTTCAACAGCAATGAAATCTGCTTCAGATAATGCAGATGACATTATTTCAACCTTGCAATTGCAATACAACCGTGCACGGCAGAGTGCAATTACAACTGAAATTACTGAAATTACAGGTGCTCAAGCTGCCTTAGAATAAAATTAGGAGGAATTACGAATGAGTTCTGGTAAAGTAGTACAAGTTATCGGACCTGTTGTTGACGTTGAATTTCCTCTAAATGAATCTTTACCTGAAATTGACAACGCGCTTCACGTAAAACGTGAAGATGGTTCAGACTTGGTTCTTGAAGTTGCCCTTGAATTAGGGGACGGAGTTATGCGGACGGTTGCCATGGATTCAACTGATGGGTTGAAGCGTGGCGCAGAAGTTATTGACTCAGGTTCATCAATTTCTGTTCCAGTTGGTAAAGATACTTTAGGACGGGTATTTAACGTTTTAGGTGACACGATCGATAACGGTCCTAAATTTAGTGAAGATCATCGTCGTGATCCAATTCACCGCAATGCTCCAGCATACGATCAATTGAATCCAGGGACTGAAGTTTTGGAAACAGGGATCAAGGTTATTGATTTGCTTGCTCCATACATCAGAGGTGGAAAGATTGGTTTGTTCGGTGGTGCCGGTGTTGGGAAGACTGTTTTGATTCAGGAATTAATCCACAACATTGCTGAAGAACACAGTGGGATCTCAGTATTTACCGGTGTTGGTGAACGGACACGTGAAGGGAACGACCTTTACTTTGAAATGAAGGAATCAGGCGTTTTGGATAAAACAGCCATGGTATTCGGTCAAATGAACGAACCACCTGGTGCCCGGATGCGGGTTGCTTTGACTGGTTTAACAATTGCTGAATACTTCCGTGACGTTGAAGGTCAAGATGTTTTGCTCTTCATCGATAACATTTTCCGGTTCACTCAGGCTGGTTCAGAAGTTTCAGCCTTGCTTGGACGGATTCCTTCAGCCGTAGGTTACCAACCAACGTTGGCTACTGAAATGGGTCAATTACAGGAACGGATCACTTCAACCAAGAAGGGTTCAATCACTTCAATTCAAGCGGTTTATGTTCCTGCCGATGACTATACTGACCCTGCTCCAGCAACAACTTTCGCTCACTTGGATGCCACAACTAACTTGGAACGTTCATTGACACAACAAGGGATTTACCCAGCCGTAGACCCGCTTGCTTCAACTTCAAGTGCGTTGGCTCCTGAAATTGTTGGTGAAGAACACTATCAAGTAGCAACCGAAGTTCAACACGTATTGCAACGTTATCGTGAATTGCAAGATATCATTTCAATTCTTGGAATGGATGAATTATCTGATGAAGAAAAATTAACGGTTGCACGTGCACGGCGAATCCAATTGTTCTTATCACAAAACTTCCACGTTGCTGCTAAGTTCAATGGATTCCCGGGATCATACGTAACAGTTGAACAAACAGTTCAAGGATTCAAGGAAATTCTTGAAGGGAAGTATGATGATCTTCCAGAAGAAGCATTTCGGAGTGTCGGAACAATTGAAGATGTTGTAAAGAAAGCTAAGAAATTGGCAGCTAATGCTTAAGGAGGGAACGTCAAATGAGTGACAAACCTGAATTAACAGTATCTGTTGTAACTCCAGATGGTGAAGTTTATGAAAACAAGACTACTTTGGCGATCTGTAAGACTGCTGAAGGTGAACTTGGAATTATGCCGAACCATACTCCTGTGTTAGCTTCATTGGCAATCGATGAAGTACGGGTCAAGACTGGAGAAGATCAATACGATGAAATTGCCATTGGCGGTGGATTCTTAGAATTTTCAAATAACGTCCTTTCAATCGTTGCTTCAGCAGCTGAAAGAAAAGAAAATATTGATACATCACGGGCAGAACGTGCGCGTGACCGGGCAAAAGAACGGATCGAAAAGGCACAAAATGAACATGATGCAAAAGAATTAAAGCGGGCTGAAATTTCATTGAAGCGGGCTTTAAACCGGATCAAGGTTTCAGGTCATTAGTGAAATTAAGCTTTTAACTAAACATAGAGGTTATGACGAAAGTCATAGCCTCTTTTTCTATAATTTAATTAATTTAATTACGAATATTAAGTTAATCTAAAAATTAATGTTATTTGATATAAAAGGGTGTATATTAATTAGGTATGCAAGATATACTTATCATTAATATTGTTATTTAAAAGACAGTTATGATATTATAATTGCGAACTGAGAGGTGAGGGGTTAATGAGACAAATTGGATTAAACGCGTTACTGACGATCATCAGCAACTTTACTTTTATCCTGATCACATTTAAAATCTTGCGCGATTTGCGCTTGGATTACTATGTTAATAAGGAACGGCAACGGACTTTTCGGCTGTTTCTGATTTTAGTTTCAACAGCTCTAGGCTTCTTAGTAAGTCAATTTTTCCTAAACTTCATCGATAGTGTACGAAATTTAGGATATCTATTGTAATGGAGGATTCGACTTGGAAAAAATTATTGTTCGCGGCGGAAACAAGTTAAACGGAACGGTTGAAATTGAAGGCGCAAAGAACGCGGTATTACCAATTTTAGCTGCATCAATTCTTCCAACTGAAGGCCGCACGGTTTTACATAACGTCCCGATTTTATCAGATGTATTTACAATGAATAATGTGATCCGCTTTTTAAATGTTAAAGTTGGATTTGATGAAGATCAAAAAGAAATTACGGTTGATTCAACCGATGAATTATCATATGAAGCACCATTCAAATATGTTTCAAAGATGCGGGCTTCAATCGTTGTTTTAGGTCCGCTCTTGGCCCGGGTTAAACATGCGAAGGTTGCAATGCCGGGCGGATGTGCAATTGGTTCCCGGCCGATTGATTTACATTTAAAGGGATTGGAAGCAATGGGGGCCAAGATCATCCGCAACGATGGTTACATTGAAGCAACGACCGATGGATTAAAGGGAGCAAATATTTACCTTGATTTTCCAAGTGTTGGTGCAACCCAAAACATTATGATGGCCGCAACCTTAGCCAAGGGAACAACGATTATTGAAAACGTTGCCCGGGAACCTGAAATCGTTGATCTTGCCAACTTCTTAAATAAGATGGGGGCCCACGTAACAGGTGCTGGAACAGAAACAATCAAGGTTGTTGGTGTTGATCACCTTCACGGGGTTGAACACACGGTCGTTCAAGATCGGATCGAAGCCGGAACATTTATGGTTGCCGCTGCAATCACCAATGGGAATGTTTTGATCAAAGATGCCGTTGAAGAACACAACAAACCATTGATTTCTAAGCTTGAAGAAATGGGTGCGCAAGTAATTCGGGAAGATGACGGTATTCGGGTAATCGGACCGGAAAAACTTAAACCGGCAGACGTGAAGACAATGCCGCACCCCGGTTTCCCAACTGATATGCAACCGCAAATCAGTGTTGCGCAGTTAGCAGCTGATGGGACAAGCACATTAACGGAAACGGTCTTTGAAAACCGGTTCATGCACCTGGAAGAATTACGGCGAATGAATGCCGACTTTAAGGTTGAAGGCAATGCCGCTGTCTTGAACGGTCCAACAAACTTTAGCGGGTCTGAAGTTGCTGCAACTGACTTGCGGGCCGCTGCTGCGTTGATCCTTGCTGGGTTAATCGCAAAGGGCATCACGCAAGTAACCCATTTGGAATATCTTGATCGGGGATACTGGCACTTTAATCAAAAGCTTGCTTCATTGGGTGCAGAAATCAAGCGGGTCAATGATATTACCGGAAACGAAATGAAAATCAACAGCGAAGTTAAAAATTAATCAAATTATTAAGTAATAAGGGGCTGGATTTTGGAACAGTCCCTTTTTTGGTACTAACAATTATCTTGATTTTACGTGAATTCAAAAATGATTCTATGGTATAATAATCGAGATATATCCTTAATTTTGAGTAATGATTATTAAAGGAGAATTGCTATGGCAAAAGACATTGGGATTGACTTGGGTACAGCCAATGTGCTGATCAATATCCAAGGTGAAGGAATTGTATTAAACGAACCTTCAGTAGTAGCTGTCAATTCAAAATCAAATAAGGTTCTGGCTGTTGGATCAGAAGCTTATCAAATGGTTGGCCGAACACCGGGAAGTATCCGGGCAATCCGTCCGTTAAAAGACGGAGTGATCGCAGATTTTGATATTACGGAACAAATGCTTTCATACTTCATTAAGAAGCTGAATGTTAAGGGGTTCATGTCAAAACCAAATATTATGATCTGCTGCCCAACGAATACAACGGACGTTGAACATAAGGCAATTCGCCAAGTTGCTGAAAAAATTGGCGGCGGACAGGTTTATTTGGAACTTGAACCAAAAGTTTCGGCTGTTGGAGCTGGCTTAGATATCTTCAAACCGTTTGGAAACATGGTCATCGATATTGGTGGGGGAACAAGTGATATTGCGTTCCTTTCATTAGGTGATATTGTTGCCAGCCGATCATTGAAGATTGCCGGTGACCGGTTGAACATGGATATTTTAAACTTTGTAAAGAAGAAGTATAATTTACAAATTGGTGAACGGACTGCTGAAAAGGTAAAAATCGAAATTGGGACGGTTGTTCCAGGACACCGGAATGAAGAAATCGATGTTCGTGGCCGGGATACAGTTTCAGGACTGCCCCGGACAATTACCTTGAAGTCTGACGATGTTGAACCAACGTTGAATGAAACCATGATGAACGTTGTTGAAGCAGCAAAGGATGTCTTAGGAGTAATTCCGCCTGAACTTGCAGCCGATATCATCGATCATGGAATCATGATGACGGGTGGCGGTGCATTGCTTGACGGCATGGACCAATTACTGATGGATAATTTAAACATTCCGGTTAATATTTCAGATACACCGTTAGATGATGTTGCTGTCGGAACGGGAATTTTGCTTGAAAAAATTCTTGGCAGCGAAAATCAAAAGAGATAATCGAAATGTTTAAACGTATTTTTACGTGGATCATCCATCAGTATCAACGGTTTATTTCACCGTTGTTTCCGCCAAGTTGTCGGTATTACCCGACATGTTCGAACTATGCTTTGCAGGCAATTCAAAAGTTTGGAGCATTGAAAGGCGGCTTGATGGCTGCAGCGCGCATTTTACGGTGTAATCCGTTTGTAAAGGGTGGATATGATCCCGTTCCAGATCATTTCAGCTTGCAGCGAAATGAAAGCTGGAAAGATGATCCCAATGAAAATTTCTTTTACAATGAAGAACATTTAAATAAATAACTTTAAGGAGGTAAGCGTGTGTCAAAAAAAACTAAAACGATTGAATTAGTTGAAGATGAAAAGGTAATCAATGGGGTAACGGTTGCTGAATTAAAATTAGGTGAAAAGTCTTTGGGAACGGTCAAACCTGAAGATGATAAGTTTACTGCCAGTCTTCCAGATGGTGAAAAGTTCAGTGTGAAAAGCCATTCAGAAGCAGTTAATATTTTGATCAGTCATTACCATTTACACTCATAGGATGATTACGCAAAGGAGCTTTTAAATTGGGTAATACGAAAAATAACCGGCGGGTAAAAAGTAATGATGACCGGATCGACTGGGGAATCATTTTCTCAGTTCTTGTTTTAGCCGTAATCGGGATGCTTTCAATTTACGTTGCTGTTAAGCACGATACAAGTAATGCGAGTGTAACTAAAACATTAGTCTCACAAGCAATGTGGTATGTCTTCGGAATCATCGCGGTCGTGATCATCATGCAGTTTGACGCCGAGCAGTTATGGAAAGTGGCTCCGGTTGCTTACGGCATCGGAATCACACTGATGTTCCTGTTGCTTTTCCTGTATAGTCGTTCGTATGCGGCTCAAACAGGGGCGAAAAGTTGGTTTGCAATCGGATCATTGACTTTCCAGCCGTCTGAAGTGATGAAACCCGCGTATATTCTGATGCTGGCGCGGGTAATTGCCGAGCATAATTCCTTGTATCCGGAGCATACGATTGAAACGGATTGGAAGCTGCTTGGTAAAATGTTTCTCTGGACGTTGCCGATCGTTATTTTGTTAAAACTTCAAAATGACTTTGGGACAACGTTGGTTTTCTTAGCAATTTTCGGCGGAATGGTTTTAATTTCCGGGATTTCATGGCGCATCATTGTTCCAATCTTTGGGGCATTCTTCGTTATTGGAGCAATCGCAATTTACTTTGCGGTCTTTAACCGGGGAGTGCTGTTGCACTTAGGATTCCAAAACTACCAGTTCCAACGGATTGATGCTTGGTTGCACCCCGAAGATAACACGACCGGTTCAAGTTACCAGTTATGGCGGAGTATTGAAGCCATTGGTTCTGGTCAGTTATTTGGAAAAGGGTTCAACGTTTCAAACGTTTACGTTCCTGTTCGGGAATCTGATATGATTTTCTCGGTTATCGGGGAAAACTTTGGTTTTATTGGTGGATGTGTCTTGATTTTCATCTATCTGTTATTGATTTTCCAAATGGTTCAAGTAACATTTGAAACCCGGAATGAATTTTACGCATACATTTCAACCGGGGTTATTATGATGATTTTATTCCACGTATTTGAAAACATTGGAATGAGTATCGGATTACTTCCGTTAACGGGGATTCCATTACCATTTATTAGTCAAGGGGGGTCTTCGTTGATCGGGAACATGATTGGGATCGGCCTGATCATGTCGATGAGGTATCACCATAAGAGTTACATGTTTAGTAATAATTCAGATTTTAATTAAGGTGTGACAAAACGTTCAAAACGAGCGTGGTGGAAGTAGAAAAGCGAACGAATCGCGTCAGCGTCGATTAGGAGGTTTTCGAACTTCCAAGTAGCTCGTTTGTTTTGGAACCCGATTATAAAGAAGGTTGCGGCTTCGGTCGCAACCTTTTTTAATGCGTTTAATTTCTAAAATATTTCGATAACCTTTATACTTAGAATAGTAATTTATGGAATAAGAGGAATTAAAATGGATAGCGATCAACTTACAGAATTAATTTTAGCTTTGCAAATGATCAAGGGCGTTGGTCCGAAGACGGTGTTGAAGTTTTTTGACACCGTTAAGCCGCGGCTGATTTTGGAAAACTTCCGGAATATGCATCGTAATTCGACAATCAATCGGCGGATCAACGAAGGATCTTTGGATTATCAAAAATGGAAAAACATGCTTGCGGATGCCCGGAAATTAATGGAAAAGACCCGCAGTTACGGAATCCAAATTTTAAACTATCAAGATGCAGATTATCCGGACAACTTGCGGAGCTTGAACCATTACCCGTTGATCATTTACGTCAAGGGAAACGTTAAGGCTCTTCAAGGACCGTCAGTAGGATTTATTGGAACCCGGCGGCCAACGGAACTCGGTTATAAAATGGCAGAACGGATGGCATACCAATTTGCGAAGGATGGCCTGACCGTTGTCAGCGGGTTATCGGTTGGAACGAATACGGCGGCGCACACCGGCGCATTGAAAGCTGGCGGAACAACGGTTGCGATTTTAGGTCACAGTTTGGAGCAGCCGATCTATCCGAAAGAAAATAAGGATTTTGCTCAAGAAATCATTGATAACGGCGGTGCATTAATGTCAACCTACAGCCTGGGGGCAATCGTCCGGCGGCAATTCTTAGCAGCCCGTGATGAATGGGAAAGCGGTCTTGCGGATGGTTTAGTAGTTGTTGAAACCGATCAAAACGGGAAGACGGAATCCGCTTTGCAACACGCGTTCAAACAGGGACGACCGGTCGGAATGCTTGATCACAGTCAATGTCCGAAAATCGATGATGTTATGAAAATCGAACAGGCAATCGGAAATCAGGAATTTATCCGGAAAAAACGGGCAATGCCGTTATGGGATATTGATAGCCTTCACCGGTTTGAAGCTACCATGGCAAAATCCCGCGAAGAATTTTTAAAGAAGAGCAAGCGGCACAAACGCCTGGCTGAAATTCGTCTTTTTTAAGGGCAATTGGGTGCAGATGATAATAAATTATGCTATACTTAGGTTTCAAGTTATGTACGAACAAAATTTTAAACAAAAGGTGATTAAGTAAATGGATAGCAAAAAGAAATTACATATTGCATTATTCTTTGGCGGAAACTCATCTGAACATGACGTTTCAAAGCGTTCGGCTCACAACATTTATGACGCTTTAGACAAAGACAAATACGAAGTTTCAGTCTTCATGTTTACGAAGCAAGGTTTCTTACTTGGTAACAAAGACTCTCTTCGGATTTTCAATGGCGAACCAGAGGATGAAGTGGTTGCAGAAGCAACGAAGGACGTTGACTTTTCAAATCCGTTAGCAAACATCCAAAACTTATCTGAAGTAAAGGATGTTGATGTCTTCTATCCGGTAATTCACGGAAACATGGGGGAAGACGGAACGATCCAAGGTCTTTTCCGCTTATTGAATAAGCCATGGATCGGAAGTGGAATTGCTTCATCAGCTAATTCATTTGATAAGGATTTAACCAAGCAATTATTAACGTTGCACGGAGTTCGGAACACAAAGTACTTTGTCGTTACACCTGAAACGGTTGATGAACATCCATATAGCAAGGCTAAGGAAGAATTAGGCGACGTAATGTTTGTTAAACCTGCTCGTCAAGGTTCTTCAGTCGGAATCAACAAGGTCAAGACTGAACAAGAATACAACGATGCGATTCAAGAAGCCTTCCGTTACGACTACAAGGTAATGGTCGAAGAAGCCATCAAGAATCCGCGGGAAGTTGAATGTTCAGTCCTTGGAAACCGCAATCCGAAGTACTCAAAGCTTGGTGCGGTTGACGTCAATGGGGATGAATTCTACGACTACAACAACAAGTTCGTTGATGCTTCAGGCGTTGTCTTCAAGATTCCAGTTGATTTACCAGAAAAATTAACAAAAGAAATCCAAGAAATGTCAGTTAAGGCATTTAAAGCCTTGGATAACCGTGGTTTAGCCCGGATGGACTTCTTAGTTGATGAAAATGGTGTTCCATACTTAGGTGAAGTAAATACTTTGCCAGGCTTTACTAACATTTCACTTTACCCTCAATTATGGGAAGTTTCAGGAATCAGTTATTCAGATTTAATTGATAAGTTGATTCAACTCGCAATCGACGAATTCAACGACAATGCTAAACTTCACTATGACTTTACTGAATTAGGTTCAGAAAAATTAGGTAAAGGATTATTAGACAAGAACGGAAAGCACCGTGATTAAAAAATAAGCTGTGATTTTACATCACAGCTTATTTTTTATTCTTCAAATTTATTAAACGTTGAGCGGTAAATATTCATCACTAACCAGATCAATGCTTGGAAGACGGCAATCAAGATGACAAAAACCAGCATGCGGATATTCCACATTTGGATCAAGTCGTTGATCACGCCGTGCGGATCCATGAACAGGTAAACGGTGTGAAGCCGTAAGAACCGGCCAATGTAAACCCCAATCGAAGAAGCAAGGATCAAAATCCCAACGATCGAAATTTCAAAAAACGGACTGTTCTTTTTGAACCGCTTGGCGATCACCTTGCTGACACATGAAAGACTCCAAACGCCAAAAAGACTGGACATTAAAGCACTGAATACTAAGTTGCCATAGTGCCACCAAATGCGAAGCTTAAAGACCATCAATCCGGTAACGGCATTGTAAGGATTGATTTTTGCCAAGTGGAAGAGGTCAGTTAAAACGTATGGGGCGTTCGGATAGAATAACAACCATAAAATAAACAGAATTACAAACAACCAGCGGGGCTGCTTTTCGTTGATGTGCATTCCAATTTCGATCGGAATGTATGCCAGGAAAGTATTCAGCAACAGAAAACTATAGACTGCTTTTTCCGATGCGATTACGCCGCCAATGTACAGCATGTAGAAGATAAATAGTAACCGTACGATCCATTGAACTTTTTTATTCATTGAAAACACCTCGGCTTGAAGAAAGTTCAAAAAGTATTATTACCATTGTACCAATTTTGGAATGGCTTTGCAGGTAAAAAAATCAATTTAATGAATAGTTAATGAGAATTAACTGTTTGTTGCGGTTTCTTAAAAGTATTTTCATGATACAATTATAATATATATGCTGAACGAGGAGGATAAAATGGGATTCTTAAGCAGTATTTTTACCTGGCAGCACTTTATTAATTTGTTGGATATTGCGGTTGTTTGGTATGCAATTTACAAATTGATGATGCTTTTACGCGGAACGAAGGCGGTTCAACTTTTCAAAGGCGTTTTGGTGATCATCGTTATTAAATTAATCAGTTGGTATTTAGGACTGCGAACGGTTTCATGGATCACAGACCAAATTATCAATTGGGGAATCATTGCGATCATCGTAATTTTTCAACCGGAAATTCGGCGCGGCCTTGAGCACCTGGGACGTGGGTCACTGTTTTTTAATAATAAAAAGAAGCAGAATGAAGCCCAAGAAAAAATGATTCAAGCCCTTGATAAGGCGATTCAATACATGTCAAAACGACGGATCGGGGCTTTGATGACGATCGAAATGAATACCGGACTTGAAGATTACATTGAGACTGGGATTCCGTTAGATGCAGATGTTAGCGGTGAATTGCTGATTAATATTTTCATTCCAAACACGCCGTTGCACGATGGTGCAGTAATTATCAAAAATAACCGGATTGCCGTTGCAGCGGCATATTTGCCGCTTTCAGAAAGTAATTTGATTCCGAAAGAATTGGGGACGCGGCACCGGGCGGCTGTCGGAATCAGTGAAGTAACGGATGCGTTGACGATCGTTATTTCAGAAGAAACCGGCGCGGTTACGATCACTAAGAACAATGAATTGATTCGGAATTTGACCCGGCAGGATTATTTAAAACTGCTGCATAACGAATTAGTTCCGGCAGAAGAGAAGAAACAGAAGAATATTTTTGGGCGGTTCTTTAACAAGATGAAAGTCCGGAAAGAAAACCGGAATAGTCACGCAGCAGGGCATACATCTCATAAGAGGGGGCGGAAACATTGAAATTCAGTAAATTGTCAAACACAAAATTTGTATATTCCATTATTTCCTTGATTTTTGCATGCTTCCTCTTTGGGTATGTGACGACTGATACGGGCGCAAATACAAGTGGCGCCGCCAATAAAACAACTTTATCGACTCAGAAATCAGCAACGGTTACGGTGCCGTTAAAGGTAAATGTCAGTTCCAAATATTTTGTTGAAGGTTATCCGGAAAACGTTAAGGTCAAGATCAACGGACCGGCAGCCCTTGTTCAAACTGCGGAAAATACGAAGAACTTTCAGGCATATGCTGATTTGGAAGGGTTGAAACCCGGGAAACACACCGTTAAATTAAAGGTTTCAGGAGTTAGTCATGAATTAAGCGCTAACGTGCAACCGGCAAAAGTAACGGTTACGATCAGTAAGAAGGCAACAGCAACCTTCCCAATTCAAGTTCGTTTTGATTCGACTTTGATTGGGAATGGGTATGCGGCGGGGATTGCTTCAAGCAACTATTCACGGGCCAAAGTGATTGGCTCGCGCAGCTCGATCAACGCGGTAACAAACGTAGTCGCCAATGTCAGTTTGCCAGAGGGCGTTCAACATTCAGTTACGCAAAACGTAACGCTTGAAGCGCTTGATGAAAACGGCAAGCCGTTGAACGTTGTAATTGAACCGACAACGATCAAGGCGACGGTTCCGATTTATGCGGCAACCACAACCAAGAAGGTCAATGTCCACTTAGTTGCTAGTGGCGGCGGCGATAATACGAAAAATTACAGTTTGTCAACAGATACGAAGACCGTTACGGTAACGGGAACGAAGCAGGCGTTAAGCCGGTTGCAAAGTTTGAACGTGGCTGTTCCCGTTAGCGGGGTAACATCGAATACAACGAAGACGGTTCCGATTGACACCATTCAAAATGGAATCATCGCAGTTAGCCCAAGTTCGATTAATGTTCAGATCACGGTTTCAGGTCAAGAAAATCAAAATTCAACGCAAAGTAGTCAAAATATGACATCAGAAATGGATAGTGTTCAAAGTCATGACCAATAATTTATAATTTTTTACATGATATTTCCATGCTTTGTAAAGATTATTAAGCTATTTACGCTAAAAACTTAAGATGTAGTAAAGAAAAAGGCTTATTAGATGACTTAAGATAATTGAGCGACTATACTTACCACAGTAAATAGATATATAGGAGACAAAAAATGAGAAGTAAGAGTTACATTGGAAAGCGATTCAATCGAATCAAATTATATAAAAAAGGTAAGATGTGGGTTGCAGCTTCAATTACAGTATTTTCATTGGGAATAACTGGAACTGTAGCTCATGCTGATAGTTTAAACTCTAGTGTATCAACAGACAGTACGGCATCACAGAAGTCAACGAAGATTTCAAGTAAATCAAGTTTAATTTTAAGGGCTAGTGCACCTTCAAAACGAGAGAATACAAACTTAAGTGCGACAGTAAAAGTTAAGCAACCGGTTAACACTTCTAATTCACAAGGCTCAAGCTTAAAAGCAAGCAGTAGTAATGCTCAACGAATTAATTCGAGCTCAAGTAGTCAAGACGACAATAATAATCAGAAGAGCTCAGCAACAGCTACTACTGTAAAGAATAGTGGAAGTTTAACAGGTAGTGCTTCTTCGCACTCTCAGGAAAGTTTAGTTCAAAATTCTTCATCAATTTCGAGTGAGAGACAAGTGTACCCAAAAACAGGCAGTTCGGTTAATAAAACGAAAGTTCCTCAAGTGATTGGTGAAAAAGGAAAAAATGCTTTAAATAGCTTAAAATTACCAGACAAAGAAAAACTTTTAAATAATCAAGATTTAGTCAATAAATTAAAAAACATGCCTGCAATTGTAAATCGTAAAAACGATGATAAAGATCTTGCAGCTTTATCGAATAAAGCTGGGGATAACGCACGGGGAATGTTTGATGATTACGAAAACTTTGATCATTTTGGAAGCTGGTCAATCTATTTTCAAGATGAAAATGGGAATGAAATTTATCCAGTTCAGGGCTATAGCTATGCAGGACCAAACTATGTTCAAAGTCAAATTACCAAAATTATAAATGAATTGATTTACTCAGGTTACGAATATATTGAAATGGATCCTAAACAGTCGATATCTTTTGAAACAATTGATGGATATTACATGATGTTTGTTACCTTGATCTTTAAAAGACTCCCACCACAACCAGGTGGAAAGGTTACTGTTAATTACGAAACTCAGGATGGTAAACTTTTGGGGAGTACGACCGCTTCTTATCAAACTCAAGGCGGTGAAACGGACCCAGAACCACACGTTAACGATATCTATACTTCTGTAATCAAGCAGTTTAAGGGATATCATATTGCAGAGATCCCTAGTAACGCTTATGGGGAAGTTACGGCAAGTCCCCAAACAGTAACGTATATTTATCAGGCAGATACTGAAACAGTAACAATTAACTTTGTTGACCAAAGTGACGGTGATTCTTTGGTTAAACAAGTTCATGTTTCAGGTAATTATGATACAACTGCTAACTTTGATGTGAATAGTTATGTTAGTCAACATCTTAAAGGATACGAAGTTGTCTCAAGTAATTGGCCAACAACAGGGGTTCTTTTGGGAGCAGATAGTTCGTCACAGGCTCCATATCAAGTTGTTTTAAAACATAAATTAACAACTACAACCCAGACAAAGACAGTTACACAAACAATTAACTATCAATATGAAAACGGGAAACGGGCATTAGCTCCAAAAGTAACAAAGATTACTTTTACCCGGACAGTTACAACCGATGATGTTACAGGACAGCAGACGTTTGGCACATGGCAAACGTCTAGTTCGACGACCTTTCCATCAGTAACGGCGCCAACGATTGTAGGGTATACGGCTTCACCTGCTGAAACGTCAGCCGTTGTCGGAGTAAATGCCGACAGTTCTGACAATGTTCAAACAATTGTATATCAAGCAAAACAAGAACAAATTACGTTAACCTTCTATGATATGGATGAAGGAAAGATTCTACAGCAAAAAACATTTATAGGGACTTATGGCTCAACACCTAATTTTGATTATCAAAGTGTTATCCAAAGTTACGAAAAAGATGGGTACCATGTGGCTTTAGATACAATTCCTTCAACTGGTTTAACGTTTACTGATAATAATAATCAAAACTACGAAGTTGACCTGACCCACACATATACTGTTTTACCTGCAGGAGCTAAAAATCTGGTTAATGTAATTAAGCGGACGATTCACTACGTATACCCAGATGGATCAACTGCTAAACCAGATGTTGTTCAAACGGTTACGTATACTCGTGGAGCCAAGAAAGATAATGTTACTGGCAATATTATCTATACAGATTGGTCAACGAAAGATAATCCTGATTTTCCAGCAGTTCAGTCACCGGCCATCTCAGGTTATACGCCGAACCAGGCAAGTGTCCCAGAACAAGCAGTATCTCAAGGAAGCAGTAACGTTATCGTAACGGTTATTTATGAAAAGAATTCAACACCTCAAAAGCCGCAGTCACCAACGAAGACAACGGTTACAGAAACGATTCACTATATTAGTAATACAGGGGTAACATTGTTGCCAGATACGGTTGTTACAAAAACGTTTACACGAAATAACAGCCATAGTTCATGGACAACTAAAGATGGAACGACTTTCTCAGCAGTTACTGCACCACAAATTACTGGGTATACTCCAAGTATGACGCAAATTCCTGCAGTTACAGGGATTACGGCCACAACAGGTAACATTGTTAAGACAATCGTTTACACTCCAGTTCAAGATACGATTACGATTAATTATGTTGATCAAACTGAAAATGGGCAAGTTATCCATCAAGACACATTAACGGGTTCATACGGTTCAACAGCTGATAATCCATCCCAAGCCGAAATTAAGAAATTGGAAAGTGAAGGGTATCAACTTGAAAATAATGGATTACCAGATCCAACAGCAACAAGTTTCACTTTTAAAAATAATCAAACGTATACGATTACCTTTGTACACACGTATAAGATAAGCCAGCAAGTTCAAACGGTTACTGAAACCATTAATTATCAATATCAAAATGGGACAAAAGCTGCCAATTCGTATACCAAATCGTTGACCTTTACTCGTCAACAAACAACAGATAATGTTAATGGTGAAAATACCTATGGTCCGTGGTCACCAACAACCGGTTCCTTCCCATCGGTTACAAGTCCTGAAATTACTGGGTATAATGCAAGTCAAAAAGTTGTTAATGAAATTGACAATGTTGATGGAAGTACTGCCAGCATTATTAGGACGGTCATTTATACTCCGATTGAGGAATCAGTAACAATTACGTATGTGGATGATACGTCAAATAGTGTAATTACAACGGTTACAATTTCTGGCGGATATGGTACAAAATCGGATTATTCAACTTCAGCTGATATTAGCAAACTGGAATCTAAAGGATATGATTTAGTATCAGATGGGTTCCCATCAAGTGGAATCATTTTTGGAAAGAGTGAAAGTAACTACGTTGTTCACATGAAAGACCAAATGGTATCAAGTGAAAATACTCAAACAGTTACAGAAACCATCAATTATGTTGATCAAAATGGTAATCCAGTAGCATCTGCCCATGTTTCAACGGTTACGTTTACTCAGCCAGTTGTAACTGATAAGGTTACTGGACAACAAACTTTAGGGACATGGACACCTGCAACCCAAACGTTTGCTCCAGTAGCATCGCCTAAGGTAACCGGTTACACTCCCGAAAAGGCTGAAAGTGATTCAGTAACGGTTAATGCGCCAACGGCGACATCTACTCCGCAAAACATTACGCAAAACATTACGTATACTCTGAACAAGGAAAAGGTTGAGATTCAATTTATCGACCAAACAACGGGGGATGTTTTAACAACTGAATACGCAACTGGTGATTATGGAACAAGATCAAATTATTCACCAATGAAGACGATGCTTCAGTATATCAACGAAGGTTATAAGTTGGTATCAAGTAGCTTCCCAATTGGAGGAATTACGTTTACTCAAGATGGAGTTGTTCCGGTATATAAGATCGTTTTAGCTCACAATACGAGAACTGACACGGTTACAAGTAACCCTGACAATATTCCAACAGACCAACTAAGCGATAGTGTCACAGAAACAATCACTTATACGTATGCAGATTCTGGAAAGCAAGCGGAATCTCCAAATACACAAACAATTACGTTTACGCGTTCTGCAACAGTGGACATGGTTACGCATAAAGTCCTTTCATATTCAGATTGGACCGCTTCACAGAACGGATTTAATGCTGTAACTTCACCAAAGATTACGGGTTATACTGCAAATCCACAAGTTGTTTCGGCAGTAACGAATGTAACGGCTGGTTCAAAGAATATTACGGTGGGGGTAACTTATACTCCAAATCAAGAAACGGCAACGATTCAATATGTTGACCAAACAACTAATAAGGTCTTAAATACAGTAACGGTTAATGGCGTTTATAACGGAACAACGGCATATGACCCAACTTCAGTAATTCAAGGTTATGAAAAGCAAGGATACGTCCTTGTAAAGAATGGCGTTCCCGCAGACGGAATTACGTTTACTCAAGATGGAACACCACAAGTGTACACAGTTACGTTGAAACACAATATTACTCAGGATACACCATCAGATAATCCGGATAATATTGCCAACTTGTCAGACACTGTAACCCAAACAATTACCTATATTTATGGATTAAATACGGGTAAGGCAGGTCAAACAGCGGCTCAGACGAAGACGAATACGGTTACATTTACTCGGAGTGCTTCATATGATCACGTAACGGGACAAACAACATATAGTTCATGGAATCCTGAAAGTGGGACATTCCCAGCAGTTGCTTCACCAAAAATTGCAGGATATACACCAAGTGCAGCCTCATCAACAGCGGTAACAGTTACGCCAATGGGAGCAAATAATGCGCAAACAATTACGTATAACGCTAATAAGGAGTCAGCAACTGTTCAATACATTGATCAAACCGATAACAATTCAGTTATTAAGACTGATACGGTTAATGGAGTATATGGGCAAACTGTATCTTATGATGCAACGGATGAGATTAAGACGCTTGAATCTGAAGGGTATCAATTGGTTTCTGACGGCGTAAAGAATGATCAAATTACATTAACTGATGGAACAAACCAGGTATATCAGATTGTCTTAAAGCACGCAACGCGGACGGATACTCCAACAAGTAACCCAGATAGTTTACCATCAGATGATTTGCAGAAGACTGTTAGTGAAACGATTAATTACGTTTATGGTAAGGATGCAGGATCACTTGCGGGCAAGCAAGCAGCTGATTCAGTTACGAAGACGGTTACATTTACCCGCTCAGCAACGGTGGATCAGGTAACCCATAAAGTAATTTCTTACGGGTCATGGACCCCAGCAACTGGAGAATATCCAGAAGTATCGTCTCCAGAAGTAACGGGTTATACACCGGATCAATCAACGGTTGCTGCAGTGGATAACATTACTCCAAATTCAAGTAATTCGACAGTTACAGTAACGTACCATCCAAACCAAGAAAAGTTTACGGTTCAATTTGTTGACCAGACTGAAAATAACAAGGTATTGGATACAGTTATTGAAACAGGAGCTTATGATACTACTTCAACGTACTCTCCTGAAAGTGAAATTGAATCATATGAAAGTCAAGGATACGTATTAGTTTCTAATAAGTACCCAACGGGCGGCTATACCTTCAATCAGGATGGAATGGATCCGGTCTTTACGATTACTTTGAAGCATGATATTACTCAGGATACACCAACGAATAATCCAGATGGGGTTACTGGATTGTCAAGCACAGTTAACCAAACAATTAATTATGTTTTTGGTTCAAATACTGGAAAATCTGGACAGACGGCTGCCAAATCAAAGACAACCTCTGTAACGTTTACCCGAAATGCTTCATATGACCATGTAACTAAACAAACAACTTACGGGTCATGGACCCCAGCAAGTAGTGAATTTCCATCAGTAACCTCGCCAACAATTACGGGATATACACCAAGTGCAGCCTCATCAACGGCGGTCACTGTTGAACCAAATGATAAGAACAATACTCAAACAATTACGTATAACGCCAATGCCGAATCAGCTAAGATTGAATATATCGATCAAACAAACGATAATTCAGTTATTAAGACTGATACAGTTGATGGTGTATTTGGTCAAACCGTCAGTTACGATCCAACTGATGAAATCAAAGCACTTGAAGCAAAGGGATATCAGTTAGTTTCAGATAGCGTTAAGAATAACCAAATTACGTTTACAAATGGCACAAATCAGGTATATCAGATTGTTTTAAAGCATGGAACAACGGAAGAAACTCCATCAAGTAATCCAGATAAACTTGATTTGACAAAGACGATTACGCGGACAATTAACTATCAATATCAAGGCGGAGCTCAGGCGGCTAAATCAGTAACTAACTCAGTAACCTTTACGCGAACAGCAACAAAGGATGATGTTACTGGTGATATCACATATACTCCGTGGACAAGTACAACAACTGCGTCATATCCAACTGTAACTTCACCAAAGATTACGGGATATACTGCAAACCAAACACAAGTTGCAGGTGCAACCGTTACGGCCGATGATTCTGATTCAACGGTCACAGTTACCTATACTCCAAATTCAGAAACGGCAACCGTAACGTTTATTGATGACACAACTGGTAAACAGTTATCAACGAAGACTTTAACTGGAGCATACAACACAAACTCAAGTTATAGTCCCCAAGCAACAATCACTGCATATGAAAAGCAGGGTTATCAATTAGTAAGTGATAATTACCCAACTAACGGAGCAGTCTTTGGCAAGGATGGAGTTACTCAAAATTATCAAATTCATTTGAAAGAAGGAACGGAGACTTTTACACCTTCAAATCCAAATGGACTTGATTTGAAGCACACGGTAACGCAAACAATTCATTATGTATATAGTGATGGTAAAACTGCCGAACCGGATGCAACGGCTTCAATTACCTTTAGTCGGACAGCAACAAAGGATGAAGTAACAGGAGTAATTACGTATACACCTTGGACTAATGCAAGTTCAACTGATGATTTTCCAGCAGTCAAATCACCAGCGATTACTGGATATACGCCAAATGCAGCAGAATCAACGCCGGTTGATAATGTTACAGAAAGCACGCCAGACAATGTTCAAACGATTACGTATACACCAAATAAGGAAACAGCAACGGTGAAGTATGTTGATCAAACAACGGGTAAAACACTTCAAACCGTTGCAGTTAACGGGGTATATGACGGTACAACCGCATACGATCCGACATCCGTAATCCAAGGCTATGAAAAGAAAGGATACGTTCTTGTAAACAATGGTGTTCCAACTAGCGGAATTACGTTTAGTCAAGATGGGGTAACCCCAACGTATACCGTTACATTGAAGCATGGGACAACAACGTATACTTCAACAAATAATCCAAATAACCTTGATTTGAGTAATACAGTAACGCATACAGTCCACTATGTATACAGCACGGGTGGTCAAGCTCAACCGGATAATACGCAAAAGATCACCTTTACGCGGACCGCAACCAAGGATAACGTTACGGGAACAATCACATACAGCAACTGGGGTCCAGCATCTGGAACCTTTAGTTCAGTGACGACACCAACAATGGTCGGTTATACTGCAAGCGCAGCTTCAAGTACACCGGTTTCAAACGTAACAGCAACAAGTGCTAATAGTTCACAGACGATTACGTATACTCCTGACCAAGAGTCAGCAACGGTAACGTATGTTGATGATACAACGAACCAAACAATTAAGACGGTAAACTTAACAGGAGCATTCAATTCAACATCAAGTTATTCAACCGCTGATGAGATTAGTGCTTTAGAAAAGGCTGGTTATCAATTGGTAAGCAGTAATTATCCAGACGGCGGAGTTAAGTTCGATGAAAACGGTGAAGTGCAACACTTTACGGTTCATTTGAAGCACACTTATACAACCGAAACGCCAACAAGTAATCCGGATGGACTTGACCTTAGCAACACGGTAACGCAAACGATTAAGTATGTATACAGTAATACTAATAAGCAAGCTGCATCTCCAAAGGTAACTTCAATTACGTTTACCCGGACCGCAACGAAGGATAACGTAACGGGCAAGATTGTGGGCTATTCAAACTGGACCACAACGGGAAGCAATTCATTCCCATCAGTTGTTTCACCAACGATCACGGGTTATACTCCAAATCCGACGGCAACAACTGCGGTGGATAATTTAACGGGAACATCACCGAATAATGTTCAAACTGTAACTTATTCACCAAATAAGGAAACGGCGACAGTTACATTTGTTGATGAAACAACCGGCAAGACATTGCAAACTGTAACTTTGACGGGTGCATATGGAACAACGGATTCATATAACCCGCAAAGTGTTATTCAACAATATGAAGCAAAAGGCTATGAAGTTGCTAGTGATAATTATCCAACTAATGGGGTGAACTTTGATGAAGATGGAGTTGTTCAAAAGTTTGTAATTGGGCTCACACATACAACTTCACAGTCAGTTGAATCAAAGACGGTAACCCAGACGATTAATTATGTATATAGCAATGGTAAACAAGCAGCTTCACCAAAGAAGACTTCAATTACCTTTACACAGATTGCAACGAAAGACCAAGTAACAGGTGTAATCACATATTCACCATGGACAAGCGCAACAACGACATTCCCAGAAGTGGTTTCACCAGTTATTCCAGGATATACCCCGGATAAAAAGACAGTTGCTGCAGTTACAGGAGTAAATGCCAATACTCCCGCGGACAATGTCACGGTAACGTATACTCCAAATCAAGAAACAGCAGATGTTCAGTATATTGACGATACAACTGGTCAAGTTATTAAGAATGTTCCATTAACTGGGGCATATAATTCGAAATCAACTTACGACCCTACTAGTCAAATTCAAAGTTATGAAAAAGAAGGATATAAGTTAGTAAGTAATAATTTCCCAGCTAATGGTGAAATCTTTAATGAAGACGGTAAGCAGCAGGTTTACCAAATTCATTTGACAGAAACAACAACGCAATATACCCCAAGTAATAATCCTACAAATCTTGATTTGACAGACACAGTGACGCATACTGTTAAATATCAATATCAAAATGGAACAACAGCGGCAGATTCGAAGATAGCAAGCGTAACATTTACGCGAAATGCAACGAAGAACAATGTAACCGGTGCAATCACGTATACGCCGTGGACACCAGCGATCAGTAACTTCCCACAAGAAGTTTCACCAACGATTACGGGCTATACTCCAAGTGTTGCCAAAACAGCAGCAATTGCAGTTAAACCAGGTGCTCAAAATTCGACCCAGACTGTTGTTTACACACCAAATCAAGAAAAGATTACGGTGACGTATATTGACCAAACAACAGGTAAAACGTTGAAAGTGGTAACATTAACGGGAACATACGGCTCAAAGGCCAATTATAATCCTCAAACCCAGATTCAAACTTATGAGAATCAAGGATATGAGCTTGTTAATAACACTTACCCACAAGCAGGGGCAACGTTTAATGAAGATGGAACGGTTGCAAATTATAATATTTACTTGAAGCACAAGGATGATAATAATCCAACTGGCTTAGACTTGAATCATACTGTTACAGAGACGATTAAATACGTTTACAGTAATGGTAAACAAGCAGCTTCAGCTAAGACTTTGACGTTAACATTCCATCGGGACGCAACGAAAGATGATGTAACAGGTCAAGTAACTTACACTGCGTGGAAACCAGTTGCCGGGACAACCTTCCCAGCAGTTGATAGCCCGGTGATTACTGGGTACACTCCGAGTCAAAAAGTTGTAAGTGTAATCAGTAATGTTAGTGAGGTAACACCAGATTACACAACGACGGTGACATATACACCAAATCAAGAAAAGGCAACGGTAACGTTTATTGATGATACAACTGATAAAACAATTACGGTTGCTAACTTGACTGGAGCATATGGAACGACTTCAAATTATAGTCCTGATACAACTATTAAAAAGCTTGAAAGTGAAGGATACGAGTTAGTCAACGATAACTATCCACAAGGTGGAGTGGTCTTCAATCAAGATGGGAAAGTGCAAACCTTCACGATCCATTTGAAGCACAAGACAACCACGGAAACCGTAACGAATAATCCAGATCACTTAGATTTGAGTCATACGATTACTCAAACAATTAAGTACCAGTACACAAACGGTACAACCGCAAGTAAGACGCATACGGCTCAAATTACGTACACCCGGACGGCAACGAAAGATGATGTTACGGGCAATGTAACATACAGCGACTGGACAACCGCTAACAATGATTTCCCAGCAGTCGATTCACCAGCAATTGCGGGATATACGCCAAGTCAATCCGTTGTTGGTCCGGTAAAAGTTGACCCAACAAGTAATGATCAAAATATTGTTGTAACGTATAATGCAAACCAAGAAAAAGCAACTGTGGTTTATATTGACGATACAACAGGTGAAGTGTTAAGTACTCAAACATTGACGGGAGCATACGGCTCAAGAGCCAACTATGATATTCAAGGTCAAATCAAGAACTTTGAAAATCACGGTTACCAATTAGTCAGCGATGACTATCCGGCAAACGGTGAAGTCTTCAACAACCCAGGACATGTGAATAAGTATGTTGTTCACTTGAAACACAAAGTGACAAGCGATTCAACAACAAGCAACCCGGATAACGTTGCGGACTTAACGAAGACTGTCAGTGAAACGATTACGTACACTTATGCAAACGGTAAAACGGCCGCTCAAAGCGTAACAAATAAAGTAACGTTTACCCGGACAGCAACAAAAGACCAAGTTACCGGCAAAGTAACTTACGGCGCATGGACTCCAGCTGGCAATGACGACTTCCCAGCCGTTGATTCACCAACAATTACGGGGTATACACCAAGTGTTGCTCAAGTTGGAGCTGTGAATAACGTGGCTGCCAATGCAAGTAACACTGTGAAGAACGTTGTTTATACACCAAACGAAGAAAAAGTAACGGTTACATTTGTGGATGAAACGACGGGGAAGACGATTTCAGTTACTGATTTGACGGGCCCATATGGTTCAACGGCAAATTATAGTCCAACCGCAAAAATCAAAGAACTTGAAAGTCAAGGATATGAAGTTGTTAGCGATGATTATCCACAGGGCGGAGCAGTCTTTAATCAGGACGGAAAGGTTAAGAATTACACCATTGGATTAAAACATAGAGTTAAAACTATAACTTCAGATAATAACCCAATGGGCTTAACGTTAAGTCATAAGATTACGCGGACAATCAAATATCAGTTCGAAAATGGAAAACAAGCTGCACCAAGCAAGATTGAAACAATTACGTTTGGTCGAACAGGAATGATTGATGAAGTCACACATCAAATTACTTATTCTCCATGGAAAGCTCAAGGTTCTGACGATTTTGCACCGGTTGTTTCACCAAAAGTTCGGGATTATACACCGAACATCCAGACAATCAGTGCAATGGATAACGTTGCTGAAAATCATCCAAATATCACACAAACCGTTACGTATGATTTGGATAAGGAAAAAGCAACCGTTTCATATATTGATATTACGACTGGAAAAGTCTTATCAACTGATGATTTAACAGGTGATTTGGACTCAGTTTCAAATTATAATCCACAAGCGATGATTGATAAGTATGAAAGTGAAGGTTATCAATTTATAAAGAGTGATTATCCGACAGATGGAAGAGTCTTTAGTCAAGACGGGATTGTTCATCATTACATTATCCAATTGAAGGAAAAGACGATGAACTATACGCCGGATAATAATCCGAAGAACCTCGATCTAACGAAGACAGTCACCCGGACGATCAACTATGTGGATGCTAACGGTAAACAATTGGCTCCAAGCGTAACGCAAAAGGTAACGTTTACGCGGAATGCGACGGTCAACGAAGTTACAGGCGAAGTAACATATAGTAATTGGCAACCAATTGGTAGTGACAGTTATAATGCAGTTAACTCACCATTTATCAAAGGATATACGGCAACGCCAAATGTTGTTGAAGCTCAAACTAACGTCTCAGCTGATACGAGTGATCAAAGTATTAATGTAAAATATACAGCTAATACTGTACCTTCAAAGAACCATAGCCAAAAAGGTAAGAAGGCTTCAGGCTCACAAAAGGTAAGCAAGCGATTACCAGCTAAGAAGTCATCCAATGAAGGAACGGTTCGCGTTGCAGAACAATCAACCGCGATTGAAAAGCAAACACCAAAAAATTCAGCTGCGCAACCAAATGAAAGTAAGAATACTTTGCCGCAAACCGGTGAAGATTCAGCAAATCATTCGTTGTTCGGTGAACTGTTGATCGCTCTTTCAGGATTACTTGGATTCTTCGGAATCGGAAAACGGAAAAAAGATAAAGAAGAATAATAGTAAATGAAAAACGCTCTCCAATGATGGAGGGCGTTTTTTGTAAAGAATAAAAATTCCGCTAAGCAATTAATGCTTAACGGAATTTTTAATGCTCATTAATCAAATGTTCACTAATGATTTTACAAATCACGGTTTGAATAATAAGGTTCAAGGCTAATTCAGCTCGGCTTGATTCATCAAAATGCAAGTCAAGGTTAAAGTGCTGTAAATCAAGATCGGCAAACGCAGTGTTGAAAGCTTTGCAAAATGAATTGTAATTTTCCTGGTAATTATCTTGAACGTTGGTGAGCAACCATTCATGGATGTCATCAAGCGAATAGACCTGTTTCATGATGGTGATCAGAATCAGCGAAGCAACGTGTTCCTGTGAATATTTCTTTTTGATCGGCTTCGGCATTAATCCTTTTTTGACGTAGCTGTTCACCATCGATGCGGTAATTGGACCCGAAATAATTGGTTCAAGGTACCGATTCCCAAGGCTGACGACCTGATCCATATAGAGGGCCAGATCAGGCAGCTCTTTCCATTGCGGCAGTTGCGGCGCGTTTGCAAGTAATTCATCGATCTTCATTGTGTTAAATCCTTCTTTAATTAATCTGATTTAATTATAGCATGCTTTGGAATTTGAATTGAAAATAAAATTGGATTTTCAATTTATTTAAAGATCTAAATTGATTATATCTAGAATTTAAATCTAGATGTAGTATAATTAAGATACCAAAGATGAAGGAGCGAGAACATGACACATAAAGAACAGATTATCAATGAAATCTTAAGTGCAGTCACCCACGCAATTGGAATCGGCTTAAGTATTTGGGGATTAGTGTTATTAATCTTAAAAGGCATTAGAACGAATTCGATTCTGGTTGCAGTTACAGTGATCATTTATGGAATAACGTTAATTGGGTTATATTTGTTTTCAACCCTTTTCCATTCATTGTACTTTACAAAGCTTAGTCGAATTTTCCAATGTTTTGATCATTGCGGGATCAACTTATTGATTGCCGGGACTTACACCCCGTATTGTTTACTGGCAATTCGCGGCTGGTTAGGAACTGGAATGTTGATTGTGATTTGGGCACTTGCGCTTGGCGGAATGGCCTATCATTTATTTGCCAAGAACCGGCAGCAAAAGGTTGAAACTCTTCTGTACGTTTTAATGGGGTGGATGTGTTTACTGGGAGCTAAGCCGCTGTTAACAAGTTTAGGGATCACCTCATCATGGTTATTGATTGCTGGCGGGGTGATTTTTACCCTTGGAGCATTGATCTACAGCATTCGCAATTTACGGTTTGCCCACGTGATCTGGCATTTGCTGGTCATGGGCGGGACGGCGTGCATGTTTTTATCAATTTATCTGTTTATTTAATTTAAATTTATAAAATTGTGGTGTAAACGCTTGCTGTTATCAAATCATAATGGTACTCTATAATTGAAATTGGTTTATGAAAGAAGTGGGGAAGGATGGCAGTTAGCAAGTTAAATCAACAGCAAGAAGCTGCGATTAAATCGTTTGAAAAAGACTTTAATGTAATGCATGCATTGGCAGATCGAAATCGGCAAAAAATTATCGTACTCCTTGCTCACCACTTAGATGATGGGTTGACGGTAACTTCAATTACGGAGAGAATGGCAATTACTCAACCCGCTGTTTCGCATCATCTCAAGATTTTGCGGGATGCAGGGATTGTTTCGTTTCATAAAAAAGGACTTCAAAGTGTCTACTATTTGACACTCAAAGAACCGTTAAAAGGATTAGAACAATCTTTAAATGGGTTACGGACGAAATTCGAAAAGTAATTAAAAGGTAAAAAGTTAAAGACGGATGCGAGACTGAGCGATGAGCGCAGCCTCATTTTTTATTTTAGAAAGGAATTACAATGAAATTTTACGCTGTGCGCAAAGGACGCAAACCAGGAATCTATTCAACTTGGAGTGAATGCGAAGCCCAAGTTAAGGGATTTCCCAAAGCAGAATATAAAAGTTTTCGCCAACGAGCTGATGCTGAAAGTTATCTTCAAGGAAATGAAGTTTCAAATTCCAAAAAGAAGGCTTCGTCTTCGGCAGTCCAAAACGGCTGGAAGAATCCGGATATTCTCTTATTTACTGACGGCGGATCCCGCAACCATGGCAACCATGCGGGCGATCATGTCCATGCTGATGATAAGGCGGCCTGGGCGTTCTTGATCCGGCGGGACGGTCATAATGTGCGCGGAACGGGCGGTGAATACGGCGCAACCAATAACCGCATGGAATTGATGGCTTTAAAAAATGCGTTGAAAGTTCTGGGACAGCGCGGATGGAATCACGAAAAAATCAATGCCACTTTGGATTCGCGGTATGTTTTGCAGGCGATTCAAAAGAAATGGCTGCAGTCGTGGAAACGGAACGGCTGGCGCAAATCATCCGGCGAAACGGTTGCCAATCAAGAATTATGGCAGGAAATTGACCGTCTTTTACCATATTTCCCGCAAATTAAGTTTATTTGGACTAAAGGCCATGCGGACAATAAGGGAAATGTAATTGTTGACCAAATGCTGAATGCCAAAATGGATCAAATGTAATTTTAATAGGATAAGAAATTTACAATAGGTAATAAAAAATATTTTGACCAGCGAAAATTGGTTAGCAAGGTCAAATCGCGGTTTATTAGGATTTATCAATTTATCAGAAAACGGTCATAAATTCCCCATTTTTAATTCAATGAATTTAGTTAAATTAAGGATTGAAAACTTAATTTTAAAAGCTATAATTAGGTAAGTAAACTAATGGAGGGATTGATAGGTATCAAAGCGAAAAAGAAAGGAGCAATTATTACGATCGTTGTGGTCGCAGTAATTGCCATTGCATTCGGTGGAATGGCAGCTTATCAAGCAAACCATTTTAATAAAGGAGTTGCCATTAATGGAGTTAATGTTGGGGGATTGACTGCAAGTCAAGCAATGTCAAAACTCGAGAACGGGAAACTGGATAATACGGTTAAAGTTGGTAATCAAGTAATTTACCAAGGAAAGCAAACCGTTTCCGGAGTTACCGCTCAAGACGAACCAGAAGTCAAAGCAATTTTGAAGAAACAATTTACTTTGATTCCAACAAGTAAAGCAAAAAATTACAACGTTTCATCAAATCAAAATAATCAATACCGGACAACTGATTTGCGCAATGCGGTGCAACAGAAGTTAACCGCAATGAACGCTGACCGGACACCAGCACGGGATGCCTGTGCAGTTTTAAAGGACGGAACGGTTTCAGTTGAAAAGGCAAAAGACGGGAATCAATACAACGTCAAGGCAATGATGAAGGAATATGATAATCAAGTCAACGATGACCACATTGATTTGAAAGCCATCATTGCTAAGCCAGTAACCGAATCAAGTCAACAAGTTGAAAATGAAAAGACGAAGTTGCAAGATTTGGCGAATGCAACGGTTGATTATAAGGTTGAAAATCAAGATTATAATTTACCAGCTAAACAAATGATCACGTCGGCTAAATATGTCAACGGCAAGTATCAAATTAATTCAAAGGCCCTTGCAGATAAGATCGATCAAATCAACAAGAGTCAGTCAACTCTTGGCAAGAAGTTCAACTTTAAGACTTCAAATGGCAATACCATTCAAGTCCAAGGCAAGACGTATGGCTGGGCAATTGATACGAAGAGTGCGGTTGCAAGCATCTTAAAGGCTTACGAAAATGGAACGAAGACCGTTGATGCCAAGAATAATATTTATGGCATTGGCTACAATGAAAACGGAACGGGTTACGGTGTAACATCAAACGATGGTATCGGTGATACCTACGCTGAACTTTCAATCGCTGATCAGCACGCATGGTTCTACCGTGATGGAAAGTTAGTTGATCAAGTTGACGTTGTAACCGGGAACGTCCAATCACATAATGATACGCCTAAAGGGGTTTACTACATTATGTACAAACAATCACCTTCAACCTTGAAGGGGGTTGGCTATAACGGTCAAGCTTACAGCTGCAAGGTTCAATACTGGGCTCAATTTACAAACGATGGTTGCGGCTTCCACGATGCATGGTGGCGGACAAACTGGGCCAAGGATGCATACTTGACTCAAGGATCAGACGGGTGTGCAAATATTCGTCCAGACCAAGCCGGCCAAGTTTACAACTCACTTTCAGTTAATGAACCAGTAATTGTATACTAATATAAGAAAAGATAAAGGGATGGCAAGCACAAAATTTGTTTTTTGGTATGATTATGATAAAATACTAGTGTAACAGATTTTGGGGATGTTTAGGATTCGACAGGTATAGGTCGAGCTTAAACTGCGCTTAGTAGGTTGCGACTACTATAAAACGCTCAGTTAAATATAACTGCAAAAAATAACAATAATTCATACGCCTTAGCTGCCTAATCGCGGTATAGCGTAAATCTTGATTAGGATCGTCCACGTTCTAATTAAGGTTTTATATGCAGTGGACTACGTTGTCAGTTCCCGTCTGAAATTGGCAAAAGAGATCGATCAGGCTAGTTGATAACGGTGGCCATGTTACACGGCGGGGTTATCAATGAAATTCAAATAGTGTGACTATGAACGTAGATGTTTAGGTGGCGATATGCTTGGACGCGGGTTCGACTCCCGCCATCTCCATAAGAGGGCTGAAGCTAGGGAATGATCCTTCTTCAGTCTTTTTTGTTAAATTCAGCTCGATAATTAGGTAGGAGAGATTTTAATGAAGATTTTAATGATTGAAGATAACAAATCAGTATGTGAAATGATGTCGATGTTTTTTGAAAAGGAAAATTGGGATGCCACGTATGCCTACGATGGTGAAGAAGCCATTGAAAAGTTCAAGGCCGCTCCTAATAGTTGGGATATGATCACGTTGGATTTGAATCTTCCAAAAATGGATGGAATGCAAGTTAACGCTGAAATTCGGAAAATTTCAAAAACCGTTCCGATCATCATTCTGACAGCACGAGATTCAGAAAGCGACCAGGTTTTAGGTCTTGAAATGGGAGCCGATGATTACGTTGTTAAGCCGTTTTCACCAATTACGTTGATTGCCCGGATCAAAGCTCTTCACCGGCGGGCAACGATTGGCGGCGGAACTCCCAACCAAGATAATACCGCTGAAAAATTTGATGTGGTTACTGATCATTTGAAATTGAGTACGACCACGCGGGAAGTCTTTTTGGATGATAAACCGTTAAATAATTTGACTCCCAAGGAATTTGATCTTTTAAAGACCCTTGCTCAAAAACCGCGGCAAGTCTTTTCACGTGAACAATTATTGCAACTGGTTTGGGACTATGAATACTACGGTGATGAACGGACCGTTGATGCTCACATCAAGAAGATTCGGCAAAAGATCGAAAAGGTTGGCCCCCAAGTGATTCAAACGGTTTGGGGCGTCGGTTACAAGTTTGATGATTCTGAGGTAAAGTAAAATGAAGTTTAAGTTCAAACTTCTTTATCAGCAAATGCTGCTGTTTTTTACAATGATCGTGTGTTTCCTTGTAATTGTCGGGGTTTCCTTATTTCACCTGACAAAGGAAAATGTTTACCAGGATGCATGGACACGGATGGAAGGCTATGCTCAAAGTATTCGCAACAATGCATTGCAATTAACGACGAATGACCAGGGCGAAACGCAAATTACGTTGAATGCGCAAGAGTTGCGGGATAGTGAAATGATTTTGAAGAACAATGATGTGCATTTTACGATTTACACCGGTCCGGATCAGGTCCTTTATCCGCAGTATGGGTTTAAGTCAACGATCTCTAAAAATGATTGGAAAGAATTGCAAAATGGTAAAATCTTAAAACGGCGGGATGACCTCGCAGGGAAGGGACGGCTATTTAAGGATCACCATGGTGAACACCCGAAGATGATGCCGAAACAACGGATGACGGATATTTTCATGCCGTGCTTTGATGTTAACGGTCAGCTTGTTGCCGTCATTTCAGTTGCATCTGCCGTTTCAAACATTCATAACGATTTCCGCAAGGTTCAGCAAAATCTGACGTTTGCGTTAATGATCTGTACGATTTTGGGATTCATTATCAGTTACCTGATTGCCCGTTACATTACGAAGCGGATCAAAAAGATGCAGGTTGCTACTCGTCAAGTCGCAGAGGGTAACTTTGATGTTCAGATTGAACACGGAAATCAGGATGAGCTTGATGAACTCGCGATTGATTTTAATCAAATGGCCGCGTCACTGAAGGCATCGTCAGAAGAAATTCAGCGGCAGGAACAGCGGCGCAAGGAATTCTTTGCGAATGCCGCGCATGAAATGCGGACGCCGTTAACGACCATTAACGGCTTGCTTGAAGGAATGAAGTATAACGCAATTCCTGAAAACAAGGTCGGCGAAAGTATCGATTTAATGAGCAACGAAACCAAACGGTTGATTCGACTTGTTAATGATAACTTGGACTACGAACGGATTCGGTCCGGTTCGATGCAGCTTAACTTAACAAAGTTTAGTGCAACCGAAACATTGAACAAGATCATGCGGCAACTCACGCCGAAAGCCGATGAAGCAAACGACCATTTCGAAATGCAAACGCAGGAAGACATTCCGGTATGTGCTGACTATGACCGGTTTACGCAGATTTTCTATAACATCATGCAAAATGCGATCCAGTTTACAACGGATGGAACGATCACGGTGGCCGTCAAACGGCGTGAAAAACAAGCTGGAACAGAAATTAAGGTTTCAGATACCGGAATTGGAATGAGTCAGGAGCAGTTGGATAATATTTGGGAACGGTATTACAAAGCAGATCAATCACGGGCGCGGACGAAAGGCGAATCCGGATTGGGGCTTGCAATCGTTCACCAGTTGATCCAACAGCATAAAGGAAAGATCAAGGTTACAAGTACTGAAGGGGAAGGGACAACGTTTACGCTGTTCTTCCCTGATCAGAAGATTGCAACCGCAAAGAAGAAATAGGAAAAGGAAGAGATTGTGGCGAGAGCTGCAATCCCTTTTCTGTATTTTATGGTAGTTTTCGTTCAAAAGCGATTCATGTATAATGAAAGAGAATTAATATCAAAGGAGAATCAAAATGGAAATTGCGGATTATCGAAATCAAATCGAAGCAATGAACCATCAGATCTCTGAGTTCGGGAGGTCTCTTTGACTTAGAAAGTCTTGAAGAGCAAATTGCTGAAAATGAATCGAAGATGGCTGAACCTGGATTTTGGGATGATGGCACGGCTGCTCAAAAGTTAATTAATGAAAATAATGAATTAAAAAATAAGTTTGATAACTTTCATCAACTTTCACAATCGATTGATGATTTGGATGTTTTATTTGAATTAGTGCAGGAAGATGAAACGGATACGGAGCTTCGGACGGAATTGGAGACGCAGCTCAATGATACGCAAGCGCAACTTGAAAAGTATCAATTATCCTTGCTGTTAAATGGCAAGTATGACAAGGATAATGCAATTCTTGAAATTCATCCTGGCGCTGGCGGAACCGAATCCCAAGACTGGGGTTCGATGTTGATGCGGATGTACATGCGGTGGGCAGAACAGCATAACTTTAAGGTTGAAGTTGCGGACTATCAAGTTGGTGAAGAAGCCGGAATTAAAAGTGTAACCTTAATGATCAAGGGTACGAATGCGTATGGCTATCTTCGCAGTGAAAAGGGTGTTCACCGGCTGGTACGGATTTCACCGTTTGATGCGGCTGGCAGACGCCACACATCATTTGCGTCCGTTAACGTAATGCCGGAACTGGATGACAGTGTTGAAGTCGATTTACGGCCAGAAGATATCAAAATGGAAGTTTTCCGGTCAAGTGGTGCCGGCGGACAGCATATTAATAAAACGTCATCGGCGGTCCGGTTGATTCACATTCCGACTGGGATCGTGGTTTCGAGTCAGGCCCAGCGGTCGCAATTTCAAAACCGGGCAACGGCAGAAAGTATGTTGAGGGCCAAGCTTTACCAGCGCGAATTAGAAGAAAAGCAGCGGCAAAAAGCCGAAATTCAAGGTGAACAGATGGATATCGGCTGGGGTTCACAGATTCGGTCTTACGTTTTCCACCCGTATTCAATGGTGAAGGATCACCGGACTGGATATGAAACGGCCAACAATCAGGCCGTAATGGATGGCGACCTTGACGGCTTTATTAATGCTTATCTTCAATGGAAGTTACAACAGGAAAATCCGCAATAAAGAGGGATATGAATGGAATTTTTAAAATTAATTGGAACATTTTTGATTCAACCATTATTGTGGCTGGGAATTTTATGGACGGGTGTTTGTTACGCGCTTCGAATTCGCAGTGACCGGCGGAACTTTAAAATTGCGTTGAATAAGGATTGCTTTGAAATTCGCCATTTTATTAAGAAGGGAATTTTATGGGGAGTTAGCGGTTCGCTGATCAGTTTGATCATTGGCTGTTACTTACCGCTGAAAGCAATCGTTCTATACGAAATTTTAGCGGCGGTGGCCGTTCTTTGCATATCCCGCATTGATCTAAGTGCCGTTCCGCTTTACATTTTAGGAATTCTAGCAGTTCTTCGGCAACCAGCAATTTTACCGGTAGTTTTATTGTTATTGGGATTCAATTACCTTGTTAAAGGCCGATTGACCCACGACGAAAATGCAGTCTGGTTTACGCCGCAGATCAAGCAGAATCGGCGGAAACGGCGCTTGGCGGTTTATCGTTGGAGCGAGTTTACGGTTTTGCCATTAATGATTTATATTCCAGGGACTTTAATGGAAAAGCTATTCCATTTTTTGCCGTTGATCCATTTTGGCGAAGTTCATTTCAGTTTGTTTATTCTGCCGTTTTTTGTCGGCAGTGCAGGCCGGATTCGCGGCGAACAAATTGAAGCCCGAATGCAAACGGTGCAAAAGCAAAATCTGATTTTAATGGCTGCAGCATTCATTCTCGCGGTGGGAGCATGGCTGTTACCGCATTTGGGAATTTTATGGATCATGATCATGCTGGCGATGACGGTTGGTATCCACCTTTACCATTATTTACAGGTAAACAAAAATCGGGCTCAATACATTGAAGTGAGCGAGGGGATTCGGGTGATTGCCATTCGTCCGGGAACCCCGGCTGCAAAAATGAGCCTTAATCCTGGCGACGTGATTTTGACATGCAACAATCAACCAGTAACGAATGAAAATCAATTTTATGAAGCATTACAACTTGATTCGGCATATTGTCATTTGAAAGTCAAGACAATGAGTGGTGATTTAAAGATCACTGAAGGAGCAATTTATAACGATTCACCGTATGAACTTGGAATCGTTCAGTTTCGGAAGATGAATTAAAGTGGGAGGATTTGAATGAAAAAGAAACTTTACCGTTCAAACGATCATCGGATTTTATTTGGAGTATGCGGCGGTTTTGCGGATTATTTCGGAATTGATCCGAAGTACATTCGAATTGGTTACTTGATTTTTGGCTTGATTTGTTCAATGTTTGCCCGGCTTTCGATTTTGCCGGTCGGCATTTATGTTATTTTAGTCCTGGCAATGCCGCTTAATCCGAACCAATCGGCCAACAGCTTTAGTTCCTTTTTTGGAAATCAAACATCAAATCGTCCTGTACGGCCGAATAATCAAGGACGGAAAGTTATTCGGGACGTTAAGGAAAAAGATATTAAGAAGTAGAAGGGAAATCATTCATGGGATTCTGGAAAAAAGCAATTCTTGATACGTTGATTTTTATTGCGATTGCCGGATTTTTTCCATCAATGTTCCACGTTTCAAGCCTTTGGATGGCATTTGTGGCGGCAGTTGTTGTCGGATTGCTGAATCGTTTTGTTAAACCAATCATTGTATTGCTGTCATTGCCGATCACTGCACTGACATTTGGCTTGTTTTACGTGGTGATCAACGCGTTTATGCTTGAACTTGCATCATGGGCACTTAAACCGGATTTTGCCTTCAGCAGTTTTGGTGCAACGTTGGTAACGGCGATCATTATCAGTGTGGTTAATATGATCGTTTCCGACCATTTTATTGAATAATTAATCGGCACTGATTAGATTTAATGGTAAAATATTAATGATAAAAAGGCTTTCAGAAATGAGGAATGAGGATGCGAAGTGTAACAGTCAAACAGTTAGCTGATGCATGCGGATTGACCGTGTATTCAGGACAAGAATACCTCGATAAACGGCTAATTAAAACCGATGATATGTCTCGTCCAGGATTGGAATTGACAGGATACTTTGATTACTACCCGGCTGAACGGGTTCAGCTTTTCGGAATGACGGAAATTTCATTTTCACAACGGTTGACTCCTGAAAATCAACTTAAAGTTATGCGGCAGTTATGTACTGATGAAACACCATGCCTGGTTGTTTCACGTTCATTACCGGTTCCCGAAAGTATGGCAACCGCAGCGGCGGAAAAGAATATCCCGATTTTGGGAACAAAGTCGTCAACTTCGCGGATTGCTTCACGGATCACGTATTATTTGCAAGGCCAACTTGCAGAACGGCAATCGCTTCATGGCGTTTTAGTTGATATTTATGGGTTAGGAGTTCTGATCACCGGGGATTCCGGGGTCGGAAAATCTGAAACGGCCCTTGACTTGATCAAACGCGGTCACCGGTTGATTGCCGATGATCGGGTTGAAGTTTATAAGAAGGATGAATTTACGGTTTACGGTGAACCGCCGAAAATCTTGGCCCACTTACTTGAGATTCGTGGGGTTGGGATCATCGACGTCATGAATTTATATGGTGCAGGAGCTGTTCGGACGCATGCCCATATTTCACTGATCGTTCACCTTGAAAATTGGAGTAAGGATAAACAATTCGATCGTTTAGGCAGCGGCGAAGAAGAACAAGAGTTGCTCGGAATCAAGATTCCAAAGATCACGATTCCAGTTAAAGTTGGACGGAACATGGCCATTATTGTTGAAGCAGCGGCAATGAATTACCGGGCAAAGACAATGGGTTACGATGCAACGAAGACTTTTGATGAAAACTTAAATAACTTAATTAAGGAAAATTCAACTCAGAATAAATAAGAGAGATGAAAATTTTGAATATTGCAGCAACAGCGATTATTAATCGAATTGCATTTACAATTGGACCGATCATGGTTCACTGGTATGGAATTATTATCGCAACCGGCGTTTTACTTGCGGTTATTTTATCAGTTCGGGAAGGAAATCGCCGGGGACTTGATGAAGAAAACATTTATGATTATTTGATTATTGGGTTACCGATTTCAATTATTTGTGCCCGAATCTATTACGTTGTTTTTCAATGGCAATACTATTCAGCGAACCCCGAAATGATTTACCGGATTTGGGATGGCGGAATTGCGATTTATGGCGGATTGATCGGCGCGGCAATTACGTTGATCATCTTTTGCAAGCACCGGGGAATCTCAGCATGGGAGTTCTTAGACATTGTTGCGCCAACCGTAATCATGGCTCAAGGAATTGGTCGGTGGGGCAACTTTGTTAATCAAGAAGCTCATGGGGTTGCGACGTCGCTTGCGTTTTTGCAAAATACATTGCACTTACCGCATTTTATTGTTCAGCAAATGTGCATTAACGGAACATATTACCAACCGACATTCTTATATGAATCTGTATGGGATATTGCTGGATTTATTTTATTGATGGCATTGCGTCATCGGAAACAGCTGTTTAAACGCGGCGAAGTCTTTTTAACGTACGTGATGTGGTACTCATTCGGCCGGTTCTTTATTGAAGGAATGCGGACTGATAGTTTGATGCTTGGGCCGCTTCGGGTTTCACAATGGCTATCATTTATTTTCTTCTTTAGTGCATTGGCGATCTGGATCGTGCGGCGGCGGAAAGCTGATCAGCCATGGTATTTAGACCAAGATGCAATTAAAAGATAAAATTTAATCAAAAATAGTTACGATAAAAACGCTTTTATAGTAAAATTAAAGTGATATTTAGAAAGGTGATATTAATGAGTTGGGAAGAAAACTATCAAACATGGAAAGATAATCCTGAATTAGCAGCTGATTTAAAGGCTGAATTAGATCAATTAGCAGATAATCAAGAAGCATTAGAAGATGCGTTTTACGAACCTCTTTCATTTGGAACTGCTGGAATGCGGGGCGTTTTAGGGGTTGGAATCAACCGGATGAACATTTATACGGTTCGGCAAGCAACTGAAGGCCTTGCAACCTTCATGGACACCCTTGATGATGAAACTAAGCAACGCGGGGTTGCAATCAGTTATGATTCACGGCACCATTCACAAGAATTTGCGTTTGATGCTGCCCGGGTTTTAGGGGCTCATGGAATTCCAACATTTGTTTTTGAAAGTTTACGTCCAACTCCAGAACTTTCATTTACAGTTCGTCATTTACATACATATGCTGGAATTATGATCACTGCAAGTCATAATCCAAAGCAATACAATGGATACAAGATCTACGGTGAAGACGGGGCTCAAATGCCGCCGAAGGAATCAGATATGATCACCAAGTATATCCGTCAAGTCAAGGATATCTTTGGCGTTAAGGTTGCTGATAAGGATGCCTTGATCGAAGACGGCACCCTTAAGATCATCGGTGACGAAGTTGATAAGGCATACTTAGAAGAAGTTAACCAAGTAACGATCAACCATGAATTAGTTGCTGAAGAAGGCAAAACAATGAAGTTGATCTTTACACCACTTCACGGAACAGGAGCAATGTTAGGGGAAAAGGCTTTGAAACAAGCTGGTTTTGAAAACTTTACGATGGTTCCTCAACAAGCTGAACCAGATCCAGAATTTTCAACCGTTAAGAAGCCGAACCCTGAAGATCCAGCTGCCTTTGATTTGGCAATTGAACTTGGTAAAAAAGAAGGCGCTGACTTATTAATTGGGGTTGATCCAGATGCTGACCGTTTAGGAGCTGCTGTTCGTCAACCAGACGGGGAATACAAGTTATTGACCGGAAATCAAATTGCAGCCATTCTCTTAAACTACATTTTGACTGCGCGGAAAGATGCCGGCACATTGCCAGCCAATGCGGTAGCTGTAAAATCAATCGTCTCAAGTGAATTTGCAACGAAAGTCGCTGCCAACTTCAACGTTAAGATGATCAACGTTTTGACTGGATTCAAGTTTATTGCTGAACAAATCAAGAACTTTGAAGCTGACGGTTCACACACATTTATGTTTGGGTTCGAAGAAAGTTACGGTTACTTGATTCGGCCATTCGTGCGTGATAAAGATGCCATCCAATCATTGGTAATGCTTGCTGAAGTTGCTGCCTTCTACAAGAAGCAAGGCATGAACCTTTATGATGGTTTGCAAGAACTCTTTAAGAAGTATGGTTACTTCGCTGAAAAGACAATTGCATTGACCTTTGATGGGGTTGAAGGCGCTAAGGAAATTGAAGACTTAATGACGAAGTTCCGTGAAGAATCACCAAAGGAATTTGCTGGTTACAAGGTCGTTGCCTTAGAAGACTTTGAAAAGTCAACGAAGACGAATGCTGACGGAACGGTTGAAGAAATCAAGATTCCAAAGTCAAACGTATTGAAGTACTTGCTTGAAGATGGAACATGGATCGCTGTTCGGCCTTCAGGAACGGAACCGAAGATCAAGTTCTACATTGGAACGCAAGCTGATTCACAAGATGAAGCGTTTGCTAAACGGCAACAATTTGAAGATACAGTGATGGCATTTGTTAAAGGCTAATCGAATCAATTGAATAGAAAAGCATTTAAGGCTGGGGGATTTCCAGCCTTTTTGCTTGCCGAAATTAAGTTTTTGAAAATGCGAAAATATGTTCGTTATGATAAAATATTGATAACAATCTGATTGAGAAAGGAGAATGAAAATGATCGAACGACAAGCAGATCGAAAATTTGATTTGGTTGCCCCATATAAACCAACTGGCGACCAACCGCAAGCAATCCAAGAACTTACAGAAGGATTGAAAAAGGGTGAAAAATCTCAAATTTTGCTTGGAGCGACTGGAACAGGGAAAACATTTACGATTGCGAATGTAATTAAAAATAATAACAAGCCAACGTTGGTTCTTGCTCACAATAAAACATTAGCGGGACAGCTTTACGGCGAGTTAAAAGAGTTTTTCCCGCATAATGCGGTTGAATACTTTGTTAGTTATTATGATTTTTATCAACCAGAAGCATATGTACCCTCTAGTGACACGTATATTGAAAAGGATTCAAGCATTAATGACGAAATTGATAAATTGCGGCACTCGGCAACAAGTGCTTTGTTGGAACGTAACGACGTGATCGTTGTTGCATCAGTCTCATCGATTTTTGGATTAGGGAGCCCGTTTGAATATCAAAAGCACACGATTTCACTTCGAGTTGGCCAAGAAATCGAACGTGACAAGTTATTACAATCGTTGGTTGATATTCAATACGAACGCAATGATATTGACTTCCAACGGGGTCGGTTCCGTGTTCATGGTGATGTCGTTGAAATTTTTCCCGCTTCACATGATGAGCGGGCACTGCGGGTTGAATTTTTCGGGGATGAAATTGACCGAATTCGGGAAATCGATCCGTTGACTGGTGAAGTTTTTGGTGACCGGAATCACGTTGCAATTTTCCCAGCAACCCACTTCATGACGAATGATGACCAGCTTGAACGAGCAATTGACGGGATTCAGCATGAACTTGACGACCGGTTAAAGGAATTGCATTCTCAAGGAAAATTGCTTGAAGAAGAACGGTTAAAGCAACGGACAACGTATGACATTGAAATGCTAAAGGAAATGGGTTATACGTCAGGAATTGAAAATTATTCCCGGCATATGGATGGGCGTAAACCAGGTGAACCGCCATATACGTTGTTGGATTTCTTCCCGAAAGACTTTCTGATCGTCGTTGATGAATCACACGTTACAATGCCGCAGGTTCGGGGAATGTATCATGCGGATATTTCGCGGAAACAAATGCTGATCGATTATGGTTTTCGGCTTCCAAGTGCGCTTGACAACCGTCCGCTAAAGCTTGAAGAATTTGAAAAGCATGTTCATCAAATCATTTACATGTCAGCGACTCCGGGACCGTATGAAAAGGAACAAACCGATCACGTCGTTGAACAGATCATTCGGCCAACCGGGTTGCTTGATCCTGAAATCGAAGTCCGCCCAGTCATGGGCCAAATGGATGATCTTGTTGGCGAAATTAATAAACGGGTCGAACGAAACGAACGGGTCTTTGTGACGACGTTGACGAAAAAGATGGCGGAGGATCTCACGGATTATTTCAAGGAACTTGGAATTAAGGTTAAATACCTGCACTCCGACATTAAAACGCTTGAACGGACGAAAATTATTCGTGACTTGCGGCTTGGAAAGTTTGATGTGCTTGTCGGGATCAATCTTTTGCGGGAAGGAATCGATGTGCCGGAAGTGTCATTGGTTGCGATTTTGGACGCGGATAAGGAAGGCTTTTTGCGCAATGAACGGTCATTGATCCAAACGATCGGACGGGCTGCCCGGAATGTTAACGGGCATGTAATTATGTATGCCGATGAAATTACGGATTCAATGCAGGCGGCAATCGATGAAACGAAACGGCGGCGCCACATCCAAGAAGAATATAACCGGAAGCACCACATTACACCGAAAACGATCAAAAAAGATATTCGGGATCAGATCTCAGTGCTTGATAATCCAGATAAGGAAACTGAAGATTTGGCAAGTGACGAAGTTGAATTCAGCAAGATGACTAAAGCAGAACAAAAGGAAATGATCGACCGGCTGAAGACTCAAATGAAGCAAGCGGCCAAAGACTTGAAATTTGAAGAAGCAGCTTCGCTTCGGGATACGATTCTCGAATTAGAAGCTGAAATTGGGTAAGAAGGAGGAATTGACGTGGCAAAGGATCAAATTGAAATTCATGGCGCACGCGCGCATAATTTGAAAAACATTGATGTGACAATTCCCAAAAATAAACTAGTTGTTATTACTGGTTTATCTGGCTCCGGAAAGAGTTCGCTGGCATTTGATACGTTGTATGCTGAAGGTCAACGACGGTATGTTGAAAGCTTATCATCATACGCACGGCAATTTTTAGGTCAGATGGAGAAACCGGATGTCGATTCGATTGATGGACTGTCACCGGCAATTTCAATTAACCAGAAAACAACGTCGAAAAATCCACGGTCAACGGTTGGAACGGTTACTGAGATTACTGACTACCTGCGGCTTTTGTGGGCGCGGGTTGGAACACCGATTTGCCCGAATGACGGTCATCAAATTACCAGTCAATCACCACAACAAATCGTTGATCAAATTTTGGCTCTCCCTGAACGGTCAAAGATTCAAATTTTGGCGCCAGTCGTCCAGGATAAAAAGGGCCAGCATAAGGAAGTTTTGAAAAAAATTCAACGGGCTGGTTTTGTGCGGGTCATTATTGATGGCGAAATGCATGAAATCGGTGATGAAATTGAACTTGATAAAAATAAAAAGCATTCGATTTCAGTTGTTGTTGACCGGATCATTGTCAAGGACGGAATCCGGTCACGGCTTTTTGATTCGGTTGAAGCGGCGTTAAAACTCACGGATGGTTATGTTGCCGTTGATGTGATTGGCGACCAGGTATTACAATTTTCCGAAAAGTTGGCATGTCCGTATTGTGGCTTTTCAATTAAGGAACTTGAACCGCGACTATTTTCATTTAATGCGCCGTTTGGAGCTTGTCCAGAATGTGACGGCCTTGGTGAAAAAATTGAAGTTGATCCTGATTTAGTTGTTCCGGACAAAAGCAAAACCCTTGAAGAAGGGGCGATTGCACCGTGGGCTCCGGATAGTTCAAAGTATTATTACTCATTGCTTAGCCAATTTTGTAAAGCAAAGAAAATTAAGATGGATAAACCATTCAGCAAGTTGACGGCCAAGCAGAAGGAGACATTATTGTATGGTGCCGGAACGAAACAGTTCCACTTTCACTTTGAAAATGACTTTGGCAGCAAACGCGATGTTGATATGACGTTTGAAGGGGTCATTCCGAACATTGAACGCCGGTACCGGGATACAAATAGCATGTTTAACCGCAATATTTTGCGCCGTTACATGACTAGTCAAGAATGTAAGGCATGTCACGGCTATCGGCTGAATCCGCAAGCATTGGCAGTTAAAATCGATGGAATGCATATTGGCGAGGTTTCAGATCTGCCGGTTGATCAGGCCCTTGAATTTTTTGATAAGCAAAAGTTCAGTGAACAAAAGGAAATGATTGCCCGGCCAATTTTGAAAGAGTTGCATGACCGCTTAACATTTTTGAAAAATGTCGGATTAGACTACTTGACTCTTAGCCGGTCAGCTCGAACCCTTTCCGGAGGTGAAGCGCAGCGGATCCGGTTGGCAACTCAGATCGGATCAAACTTGTCAGGAGTCATCTATGTGCTTGATGAACCATCCATCGGACTGCATCAGCGGGACAATGATCGGTTGATCGCGTCGTTAAAATCGATGCGTGATCTCGGTAATACGCTGATCGTTGTTGAACACGATGAAGATACAATGCGGGCGGCCGATTACTTAATTGATATTGGTCCTGGTGCAGGTGCAAACGGCGGTCAGGTAATGGCTGCCGGAACGCCGCAAGAGGTAATGAAGGTCAAAAATTCATTGACCGGCCAATATTTATCAGGGAAGAAATATATTCCCGTTCCTGAAACCCGGCGTGAAGGAAATGGAAAATCAATTAAGTTATACGGGGCTGCGGAAAATAATTTGAAGAACATTGACGTCGAATTTCCGCTGGGAAAGTTTATCGCTGTAACCGGCGTTTCTGGCTCAGGAAAATCAACATTAGTCAATCAAATTTTTGAACGGGTCTTGGCTCAAAAAATCAGTCATAATTCAACCGATAAACCAGGAAAGTACTCGAAAATTACCGGAGTTGAAAATCTTGATAAGGTAATTAACATTGACCAGTCGCCGATTGGCCGGACGCCACGAAGCAACCCCGCAACGTATACTGGAGTATTTGACGATATTCGCGGCCTTTTTGCCCAAACAAATCAGGCTAAAATGCGCGGATACAATAAAGGACGCTTTAGTTTTAACGTTAAGGGCGGACGTTGTGAAACGTGCAAGGGCGATGGAATCATTAAGATTGAAATGAACTTTCTTCCCGACGTTTATGTTGACTGTGAGGTATGTCATGGCTCCCGGTTTAATTCAGAAACCCTTGAAGTTGAGTATAAAGGGAAGAATATTGCGGAAGTTTTGAACATGACGGTTGACGAAGCCCTTGAATTTTTTGATGCGATTCCGAAAATCAAACGGAAATTGCAGACGATTTCAGATGTTGGTTTAGGATACGTTCAATTAGGACAGTCAGCAACGACGCTTTCTGGCGGTGAAGCACAACGGATGAAGTTGGCTTCAGAATTGCATAAGAAAGCCACGGGAAAGACGCTTTACATTCTTGATGAACCAACGACCGGGTTGCATTCGGATGATATCAATCGATTGTTGAAAGTATTACAACGTTTGGTTGATAAGGGCAATACGGTATTAGTGATCGAGCATAATTTGGACGTCATTAAGAGTGCCGATTATTTGATTGATCTTGGCCCTGAAGGCGGTGAAGGTGGCGGAACGGTTGTTGCAACGGGAACGCCGGAAGAAGTTGCTACTAATCCGCAAAGCTACACGGGAAAATATTTAAAAGATCTTTTAAAGAAGCGGTAAATTAATGTTAAATGTATTATAATAACTAAATTAAGGATTGTGGTGAATGAACAAGGGAGGAAATCATGATGAGCGAATCAGATGAACTGGTAATTGTTACGGGAATGAGCGGGGCTGGTAAAACAGTTGCAATGCAAAGTTTCGAAGATTTGGGGTATTTTTGTGTTGATAACATGCCCCCTGAATTGCTTCCTAAATTCTGGGAACTGATCAAGGAAACCGGGAAAATCCATAAGGTGGCTCTTGTAATCGATTTGCGGGCCCGGAATTTTTATGATGAGATCAATGAGGTTTTATCAGAATTAAAGCACAATTTAGGAATTGATATTCGGATCTTATTCCTCGATGCTTCCAACGAAGAATTGGTTGCGCGGTATAAGGAAACCCGGCGCTCACATCCGTTATCACGCGATAGCCGGCCGTTAGACGGCATCCGGCGGGAACGGGAATTGCTTTCAGGAATTAAAACCCAGGCGCAGTTGGTCGTTGATACAAGCAAACTTTCGCCGCGGCAGTTACGGGAAGAAATTTTTCACAGTTTTCAAACGGATGAAGGCCAGTATCCATTCCACATTGATGTAATGTCATTTGGGTTTAAATATGGATTGCCAATTGATGCGGATATTGTAATGGACGTTCGTTTCTTACCAAATCCATATTATGTTCCTGAACTTCGGGACAAGACCGGTCTTGATCAAGAAGTTTATGACTATGTTATGAATTCTGATAAGACAACGGAATTTGTGAACCATTTTGAAGCACTATTGCAAACCGTCATTCCGGGATACATTAAAGAAGGCAAGACTAATGTTGTCATTGCCATTGGCTGTACTGGCGGTCAACACCGTTCAGTTGCTTTAGCTCGCCGTACGGGTGAATTTCTAAAAAAGGACTATCACGTAACGATCGCTCATCGGGATGTTAATCGCAGAAAGGAGACTGTAAACCGCTCATGAGTAAGGTAAAACCAAAAATTGTAATGATTGGCGGGGGGACCGGTCTACCAGTAATTTTAAAGGGATTGCGTAAAAAAGATGTCGATATTACCGCGGTTGTAACCGTTGCGGACGACGGCGGTTCTTCGGGAGTGATTCGGAACTACATTAACGTGGTTCCACCGGGAGATATTCGCAATGCAATGGTTGCATTGTCAGACGTTCCCGAGTTATACAAAAAGATTTTTCAATATCGGTTTAAAACGGATGATCAATTTTTTTCAGGACATGCGATTGGAAATTTGATTATTGCGGCGTTATCCGAAATGGACAATGACGATATCTTTGAAGCTGTTCAGCAACTTTCAAAGATGATGCAAGTTGATGGGCATGTTTATCCGGCGTCAAATACGCCGTTAACATTGAATGCTAAGTTTAAGGATGGAACGCACTTAGCCGGCGAGTCTGAAATTTCAGCGGCTGGAAAGACAATTGAAAAGGTTTGGGTCACTGCCATTGATGATACTGAACCGCAAGCCGTTCCTGAAGTGATCGATGCAATTTTGAATGCTGATCAAATCGTCTTAGGACCAGGAAGTCTTTTTACAAGTATCTTGCCGAATTTGATGATTAGTAATGTCGGTGAAGCGGTTCTTAAAAGCAAGGCTGAAGTTGTTTACATTTGCAATATCATGACGCAGAAGGGTGAGACCGAACACTTTACGGATGCGCAGCACGTTCGCGTATTGCATGATCATTTGCACCATAATTTTATTAATACGGTTTTAGTCAATACGGAACCAGTGCCGCAAAATTACATGGACCGGCAAAAGTATGACGAATATTTGGATCAAGTTAAACATGACTTCAAAGGATTGCGTGCTCAGGGATGCCGGGTAATTTCGGATAATTTCCTTGAACTGCGCGATCATGGGGTATTCCACAATGGAACGCAGGTGGTTGAAGAGTTAATGCAACTGATCGGGCGACCAAATTCATGGATTAATTAGAAAGGATGATTTCATTTGTCCTACGCAAGTGATGTAAAAAAGGAACTCACAACACTTGAGATTCATGAAGAGGGGAACGGTAAAGCTGAATTAATGGCTTTGATTCGGATGAACGGATCATTGAGCATTGAAAATCACCATTTTGTGTTAGCTGTTCAAACGGAAAATCCGGCAACGGCCCGGCGAATTTATTCACTGTTGAAACAATTTTATCAAATTGAAAGTGAATTGATCGTTCGGCGAAAAATGAAACTTAAAAAGAACAATTTATACATTGTTAAGCTGCGTAACAATAGTGAACGTGTTTTGAATGATTTGAATATTTTAGATGGATTTCAAATCAAACAAACGGTTCCGGTTAAATTTCTTGATAATGATTTGAAGGTGCGCTCATACTTACGGGGAGCCTTCTTGGCGACCGGATCGGTTAATAACCCGGAGACTGGGCGTTACCATTTAGAAATTTATTCGCTTTATGAAGAGCATAATGATACGATCTGTGAAATGATGAATCGGTATCATTTGAATGCGCGGAAAACTGAGCGGCGCAGCGGGTATATTACTTATTTGAAGGAAGCCGAAAAGATCGCGGACTTTCTTTCATTGATTGGAGCAACCAATTCAATGCTGAAGTTTGAAGATATTCGAATCGTTCGCGATATGCGTAATTCAGTTAACCGAATCGTTAACTGTGAAACCGCAAATTTGAATAAAGTTGCGGATGCAGCCAACCGGCAGATTGAAAATATTAAGTACCTGGATGAACATTTGGGCCTTGATAAGTTGCCTGATAAGCTTCGGGAAGTTGCATATGTTCGGGTGGCTCACCCAGAATTAAGTTTGAAAGAACTCGGAGAACTTGTTCCCGGCGGCCCGATTTCAAAGTCGGGGGTTAATCACCGGCTGCGAAAAATCAATGAAATGGCGGCTAAGCTGCAAAAAGGTGAAAAGGTCTAATAAAAGACCTCAGGATGATTCCTGAGGTCTTTTTTGATATCAAAAAACCGGATTGGGACTTTTCCAATCCGATTTTCTTTTTTAGTTTGATGAATTCGATGTTGAAGATGAAGAAGAATCTAATCCTTGGCCCTGTTCGATCTTCGACATTAATCCAGTATACTCGTGCATTTTACTGAAGTACTTCGAAGCAGATGAGTCGGCACTTTCAACGTTTGGCGTGTTCTTATCTGTTGTTTGAAGTTCAGGAGCATCACTATTGTAATCGTTGATCGTTGTCTTATCATGGTTCAACGTCCACAGACTATCTGATTTGTTTCCAAGCTGAGCTTCACGTGCTAAAACCTTAGCAAAGTCATTATGGTAGTTATAATCTTTTGGATCAACCGGTTTGAATCCTTTTGGAACATAATACCGTAAAAGATTCTTGTTATTCAATGAGTCTGATAAGGTCAACTGTTCATTGACATGTTTTCGATCCTTAGCGATTTGTTTCTTGACGCTTTCAGATGGATGCGTGATCACATCACCGGTACTGTTTTCGTAAATTGTATTTCCAACGACTGTATACTTTGGTGTTACAAAGTTATCATTCCGGAATGCAACTACTTGATTATGTTGCGGTGAGAACAGGTCCGTTCCGAATTGAATGTACTTTTGTGTATTGATTCCAAGAAGGTGAAGCAGTGTTGGCAAGAAATCAATTTCACCACCGTATTGATATTGGACGCCACCATTATTATCACCTGGAATGTGGATCATTAACGGAACCCGCTGCATTTGCGCATTGTCAAAGTTGTTCCAGGTTGAAGCTGATTTTCCAAGTAATGGGGCAAGCTTCAAGTTCCGGGTATCTGAAATTCCATAGTGGTCACCATAAAGGACGATCACTGAATTATCGTACAATCCTGATTTATGCAGATAATCGAAGAACTGTTGCAACGCTTGATCCAAATAATGGGCCGTTACAAAGTAATTATTAACTGAGGCATCTCCCGTATTGGCCGGTTGAATCGATTGATTCTTTTGGTCGATCGTGAACGGGAAGTGGTTTGACAGCGTAATGTATTTTACATAGAACGGCTGTTGCAAATGTTCAAGATATTTGATCGAATCATGGAAAATCAATTTATCCTTTAATCCATATTCAGTTAAGTTATTTGAATTAGTGTTGTAATAACTTGAATCAAAGAAATATTGGTAACCCATGTTCTTGTATACGTTGTCTCGGTTCCAGAATGAGCCGTTGTTTCCATGGAAAACAGCACTTGTATATCCTTCAGTTTGGTTTAAGATTGCCGGAGCAGCCTCAAAGGTATTTCCAGTTCCAATTGCCGAGAAGAGGGAACCTTGTGGTAAACCAAACGTCCCGGTTTCCAACATGTTTTCAGCGTCAGACGTTTTTCCTTGACCAACTTGGTTAAAGAAGTTGGCGAAGCTATAAAACTGCTTGCTGTTATATAAACTATTTAAGAACGGGGTAACTTCTTGACCGTTCAATTTATAGTTGATCAAGAATTGTTGGAAACTTTCCAGGTGAATAATAATAACGTTTTTCCCTTTGGCAATCCCAAACATTTTTGGATTTGGTTTGGCATAGTTTTCCTTATTGAATTCTAGAATCTTATTTAAATCTGAACTCGTGGCGCTATTGCGCGCGTGATTGTTCTTTGCTGTTTTAATGGCATCATATACAGTAAATGAGTCTAGCCCAAGAAACTTAACCAGGTATTCACGGTCAAATGTCCGGGTAAGCAATTGCGGCCGGCTGATTTCACCTAATACAATGTTAAAAAGTAACATGAAAACTGAAAATGAAGTCATTGCGACGGCCTGCTTTTTCGGAATTGGATTAGGATCAACCTTTAAGAAACGGGTGATAAATCCAATTGCAATCAAAATTAAATCGGCTACAATGATCAGATCCTGCGGCTTCAGGAGGGCAAGCGAACTTGTACTCAATCCTTCAGAAACGGAAGAATAACCGAGGATGACATTGATCGTCATAAAGTCAGTAAATTCACGGTAATAAATAACGTTGAACATCAGCAACGCGGTGTTGGCAATGTCAATTAACGTCATGAATATATACGCGGGAACTCCCCGTTTAACGTAAAGAGCCAATCCAAGCAGAAGCAACGTGGTTGCAATCGGGTTGATCAGTAAAACAAAGTATTCATATATTCCTTTGACACCTAAACGGAAATCAATGAGGTAAACTAAAATTGTTTTTAGCCAAAATAGTGAGGCAAGTAACGTGAAATAACCCCATCGAGTGTTTAAAAATTGATGAAACTTTTTAAAACGCACGATTAAAGCGTCCTTTCCTTTGAATTTAAACCAAATATACAAATTTAGATTTAAAAATGGATAAAGAGGAGAGATAGGAAAAATACCTAACTCTCCTCATCATACTTATTACATAATACCCCAGATTGAACTATTTAGTTAAGTGAATTTTGAGATTTAGTGAATATTTAATTCTTGAAAGCCCTTGCGTGAAAATTAAAACTCGTGTATATTGGGTAAATACTGACTGGAAGAGATTACATTTAGAAGGAAGGAATTTTTACAATGTTAATTGCCTTAATTCCCGCATTAGCATGGGGGAGTATTGGATTAATTAGTGGAAAGTTGGGAGGAACTGCTAACCAACAAACTCTTGGAATGACTTGGGGTGCCTTGTTATTCGCAATTATGATGACGCTGTGCAGCTGGGGATACTTTATGGCCAACTGTACATGGAAATTATGGATCGTTGGGTTGATTTCAGGATTATTCTGGAGTTTAGGACAAAATCAACAGTTCCATGCAATGAAATCGATTGGGGTTTCAAAAGCAATTCCAATTTCAACTGGAGCTCAATTGGTAACGAACGCTTTAGCCGGCGTAATTTTGTTCCATGAATGGACAACGAAGCGTCAATTATCAATTGGTTCACTTGCCTTGATCATTCTTGTTATTGGGGCAACATTGACTGCCTTACATGATAAAAAGAATGCTGCCGTAAATGCTGAGCGGGTCAGTGAAGACTGGAACGGCGGGGCTCGGGCATTGATCTTATCAACGCTTGGCTACTTAGGCTATACCGTTGTTGTTCACTGGGCCAATGTTGATACCCGGGCGATGGTTTTGCCGCAAGCCATCGGAATGGTTTTAGGAGCTTCAATGTTTGCGCTTGGAAAGAACGCATTTAAGAAGGAAACTTACAAAAATATTCTTACCGGTTTAGTATGGGGAACAGGGAATCTGTTCATGTTTGAAGCCACAACAATGGTTGGATTGGCAATCAGTTTCTCATTCTCACAAATGGGAATCGTAATTTCAACATTTGGTTCAATCTTCTTCTTGGGTGAAAAGAAGACGAAGCGTGAATGGGTTTACGTTGTGATTGGATCATTAATGGTTATTTTAGGTGGATTCTTACTAGGAATTCTTAAATAGGAAATAATCGAAAGGCTGCGCCAAATTTGGTTGCAGTCTTTTTTGGAATTAATTAAAGAAGATTTTGAAATCAAATCATTTATTTTTAAGGATTTATAAGCATAAATAATAATTTATCGTGTTTTTTCTGTGTCATTCGGTGAAAAATATTGTATAATGTAAGCGTAATAATTTTTAGGAAAAGGAGATATTACGATGGCTCACATTAAATTTGATAGCTCAAACTTAAGCAAGTTCGTTAACGACTATGAACTTGGACAAATGCAAGCAATGGTTAATGCTGCAGATGAAGAATTGCGTCAAGGTACAGGCGCAGGAAATGACTTTTTAGGTTGGTTGAATTTACCTGTTGATTACGATAAGGATGAATTCGAACGAATCAAAAAAGCTGCTAAGAAGATTCAATCAGATTCAGAAGTATTGGTTGTTTTAGGAATTGGTGGTTCATACTTAGGTGCTCGGGCTGCAATTGAATTCTTAAACCACAACTTCTACAACTTAATTGGCGCTGACAAACGTAATGCTCCTCAAATTTTCTTTGCCGGCGATTCACTTTCATCATCATACTTATATGACTTATTAGAAGTTATTGGCGACCGTGACTTCTCAGTTAACGTTATTTCAAAATCTGGAACAACTTTGGAACCAGCCATGGCATTCCGGATCTTCAAACAAAAGTTGGAAGAAAAGTATGGTAAGGAAGGCGCTCGTGAACGGATCTACGCAACAACAGACCGTGCTCGGGGTGCATTGAAGACATTAGCTGACGACGAAGGTTATGAAGAATTCATCATTCCTGATGACATTGGTGGTCGGTTCTCAGTATTAACACCAGTTGGTTTGTTACCAATCGCTGCTTCAGGTGTTGACATTGATCAATTAATGAAGGGTGCTGCAGATGCTCGTGAAGCATACTCAGATCCAGATTTATCAAAGAACGAAGCTTACCAATACGCTGCTTTACGTAATATCTTATTCCGCAAGGGCTACAACATTGAATTACTTGAAAACTACGAACCATCATTGATGTACTTCACAGAATGGTGGAAGCAATTAATGGGCGAATCAGAAGGTAAAGATGGCAAGGGCATTTACCCATCATCAGCTAACTTTACAACTGACTTGCACTCATTAGGTCAATACATCCAAGAAGGCCGTCGTGCTTTGATGGAAACAGTTATCAATGTTGAAAAGCCAAACCACAACATTGATGTTCCAATGGATGACAAGAATCTTGATGGCTTGAACTACTTGAAGGGTAAGACAATGGACGACGCTAACAAGAAAGCTTGTGAAGGGGTTGTCGTTGCTCACACTGATGGTGGTGTTCCAGAAATGCTTATCAACATTCCTGACCAAACAGAATATACATTAGGTTACTTAATGTACTTCTTCGAAATTGCCGTTGCAATTTCAGGTTACTTGAACGGGGTTAACCCATTCAACCAACCAGGAGTTGAAGAATACAAGCAAAACATGTTTGCTCTCTTAGGCCGTCCAGGTTATGAAGAAAAAACAAAAGAATTAGACGAACGGTTAAATAAATAATCGTTAATTGAAATTAAAAGGAGACGGAATTGGATTCCGTCTCCTTTTTTGTAAAAACTGTTTCTTATTTTTTCCTCACAAAATTCGTAATTGTTACGAAAAATCATGTAAAATAAAAGAAAGAGGAGTGGAAGGGAGAAACGCGATGATTGCAAATGCAGCTGAAACGCTAATTGAAAATCAACGAGAACATTTTCTGATTTCGGCGGATAAGGTCGCAAATGTTTTTGAAAGTAATCCATTGAACCATGCCTTTTTAGTTTTGACAAAAGTACGGTATTCCAAAATTCCGGTTTTAGATAATGAACAGCATTTTAAGGGATTGATTTCACTTGCAATGATTACTGATTCAATGCTGGGATTAAACGGAATTGATCCAACTGGATTAAGCGAGCAAACAGTTGCGGACGTTATGCAACGCGATGTCCCAACGGTTACGAATACAGAAAGTGTTGAAGAGCTGTTGCATCTGCTTGTGGACCAGCCATTTTTGGTGGTTACTGACCAGCAAAATGTTTTTCAGGGAATTATTACTCGCCGGGAGATCATGAAGGCGGTCAATTATATGGTTCATGAGTTAGATCATCAGTATCAAATTGAAAAACGTGAATAAAAAATAGAGGTTGTGACATAAGTCGCAGCCTCTTTGCTATATCTGCATAATCGGGTTCCAAAACAAACGAGCTACGACGCGAAGCTAGTGAAGTTCGAAAATCTCCGAATCTATGCTGGCGCGATTCGTTCGTTTTTCTGCTTCCACCACGCTCGTTTTTAATGTTTTGTCACACCTTCATTATTTTTGGTCCGCTGATAATTCAATTGGACTTGTTGGAACCTTAATTCCAGCCTTCGTGAGTGCTTCAAGGTAAGCATGCAAGAATTCACGTTGAATAATTGCTTGGGCTCCGTTCTTGGCAATGATGACTACGCGATAAACTAATTCGCCTTTACCAACGTCAACCGGACCTTGAACAGTCGGCCCGCTGACGATGTCTTGATTATCATCAGGGTCAAGCTTTTGATTGACCTGTTCAATGATCGTTGTCATTTTTTGAATATCAGTTTGCGGTTGAATCCGAATGTTGATAACGGCCCGCATTGGGTTGCGGGACATATTAGCAACCGTTGTGATTTCGCGGTTAGGAATGAAATGAAGCGTTCCATCGCTGCTGATCAGCTGAGTTGTTCGCAACCCGATTGCGTGGACCGTTCCTTCAATTCCGGCAATTTTAACGGAATCCCCGACCACAAATTGTTGTTCAAGTAAAATGAAAAAGCCGTTCACAACGTCCGTAACGAATCCTTTGGCTCCAAGTCCAAGGGCAACACTCGCAATTCCAGCACCAGCGATCAACGTTCCAACCGGAATTCCAAAGAGGGATAATAACGCGTAAATCAAGAAGAACAGCATTGTGTAGTGAAAAATATTATTCACAAGGGTGTAGATCGTTCGAATCCGCCCATCAGCAATGTAGCTGTTTTTCTTTTCCTTTTTCGTGGTGTGGAGGATCAATTTGCGAATCAATTTTTTACCAAGCGAATTGATCACCACAAATGCAAAGCAGATCAAGACTAAGATGATCGCTTTTGAGATCACAAGCGAAATGATTTTATCCCAATTGATTTTTTCGATGAACCGCATCCAAATGCCGGGTTCTTTTGCAATCTTTGAATTCTTTACGGCACTTACGGCAGTTGTAGTTAGAATAAAGTGGTTCACGAAATTTCCTCCTTCAAAAATTAAATAACTGCTTGTATTATATCAAAGAACTGTCCGTTTTTCGGATAAATTTGGTATAATAACGTTATTAGGCAATTTAATAATGATTGCGGTTTAACCTATTAAATGCTATTCTAAAACCGTAGTTATTAGGACAGGAGGGATAGGCGTGACAATGACATTTGGACAATTAGCTGGAATAATTGCCGCAATTGCATTCCTTGTCTTAGTTGTGTTTATGTGTCGGGTATTATCACGACTTGTAAAGACGGTTTCACAACTTACAAAATCAATGAGTTCACTTACAAAAGATGCTGATAATATTTCAGATCAAGTCGAACAGTTATTAGATAAGACCAATACGTTAATGGCGGATATTAATGAAAAATCACAAAAGGTAGAACCGTTATTCGATACGATTGTTGATTTAAGTGAAAGTGTTTCTGACTTAAATGAAGCAAGTCGCGGGATGGCAAGTAAAATTGCAGCAACCGCTAAGGATACTTCAAAGATGAAACAGGCCTCAACGTTATTTAGTGTTGGCAAGCATGCATTCAACGCAATTAGCAAAGCCAAGTCAAAAAAAAGATAAGAAATAGTGTTTGATTAATTGGAAAAAGAATGGAGGAGCTTATAATGAAAAAGAGCTTTTTATTAGGTTTAGGTGCTGCAGCCGCTTCAGCTTTTGTGATTTCGAAAAAGTTAACCGAATCACAAAAAGATCGGATTGCAATGAAGATTGACGAAACATTGCTTAATTTACGCGATACAGCTGTAAAGTATGATAAGTATGCCCACGATTACCTTGACGAAAATCGGGATACGATCAATAACTTTAAGCAAAGTATTTCTGATCGTTTCAATCATTTAAAAGATGAATCAGTTGTTTCAGACGCATTTTCTTCATTGAAACAAGCAACTTCAGATTTGAAGACTTACATTCAAGATAGTAAAGAAGATATTGAACGACCATTTGAAGATCATGATGAAGTAATGCAAGATGATATTTTCATTGACGATCCGAACTTCGGTGAAGAAGACGAATTAAAGACGGTCACATTTTTCCCAGAAGGATGGGAAGAACCCGAAAAGAGCTTAGATGACAATAACGAACCTCAATTATAAAATGAAGATAAATAAAAAAGCTGGATTTTAAATCCAGCTTTTTTTTATTACTTTAGTTTAATGGAATAACTTTTAATTTCTTTGAAGTATGGGTGAACGGTTCACAGCCGTTTTCGGTAATGTGGACACAATCTTCGATCCGGACCCCTGCGAAGCCTGGAATATAGATTCCGGGTTCAATTGAGAAGCACATTCCAGGTTGGAGTTCCATCTTGTTACCTTCCATAATTGATGGAAATTCGTGGTCGCTTTGGCCGAGACCGTGACCTAATCGATGAATGAAATATTCGCCATAACCGGCATCACTAATAACTTTCCGGGCAATATGGTCAAGTTCTTCGGCGGTCACCCCAGGTTTAGCGGCATCTTGAGCTTTTAATTGAGCTTCAAGGCAAACCTTGTAAATTTCTTGTTGTTGATCATCGATTTTTCCAAAGGCAACTGTCCGGGAAGCATCTGAAGCAAAGCTTTGATACATCACACCCAGATCAAATAAGCAAAGTTTGTTTGGTTGGAGTTTTTCCTTTTTCGGAGCACCATGGGGATCAGCTGCATTGGCCCCGCTTTGAACAATGGTGTCAAAGCTCATTTGCATAATGCCTTTTTTCATCAAGGCATATTCGATTTCAGCAACGATATCTTGTTCAGTTCGGCCCATTTGTAAAGCGTTGAACCCAACTTCGAATGCATAGTCCGCCCATTTGCCGGCTTGGTTCAATTTTTCAATTTCTTCAGGAGTTTTGAAAAGCTTTTCGTGTTGAATAAGGGGAGTTAAGTCACCTTCGAATTGAGCATTCGGATACTGTTTTTGAATTTCTTCAAAACGTTCAACGGTCAAGTTTTCCTTTTCAATGGCCCACTTTTCTGGATTAGGATTGATTTTATCAATGTGATTTTTGATCAGCGCATATGGATCTTCGTGATCAAGGTATCCATAAACCGGATATTTCCATCCAGCTTCCTTAACAGAGCCGACTTCAAGCGCAGGAGCAAAAATAAATGGTTCATGATCCGGGAAAATGAAGAGGGCGAGGGTCCGTTCGATCGGATCACTTTCAAAGCCGGTGAAGTAGGCAATTGTTTTATAGTTGCTGATATACGCAATATCATAGTTATTTTGAGCAAGCCATTGTTGAACAGTATCAATATGTGACATTTAACTCATCCTTTCATCTTAAATTAGTTTAAGTATACCATAGTTTAAGCCTAAAATAAGAATCTGATGAGAAAAAAGAAAGATAAATTTTAATTAAACTTATTTTCAGAAAATCGAGGAGTTATTAATGAAAATCTCAGGGAGAAAATAATCCCTAAGAGGGGAATCAAATCCACGGTTTAATATTAAATGAAACGCTTGCATTTCTTATGAAAACTTGATAGATTTATATATGGATTATTGAAAATGAAAATATACAATACTAAATGAAGGGATTCAGTTATGGAAAAACAATCAATTACAATTTATGATGTTGCAAAAAAGGCCGGCGTTTCAATGGCAACCGTTTCACGGGTTGTAAACGGAAATCCGAATGTTAAACCGGGAACCCGGAAAAAAGTCATGGAAGTCATTGATGAACTTGATTACCGTCCAAATGCGGTTGCACGGGGACTTGCAAGTAAGAAGACAACAACGGTCGGGGTTATTATTCCAGATGTAACGAATGTCTACTTCTCATCATTAGCGCGTGGAATCGATGACGTTGCAACAATGTACAAGTACAATATTATCCTTGCAAACTCCGATGGAAATGAAGAAAAGGAAATCCAAGTATTTAATACATTACTTGCTAAACAGGTTGACGGAATTATTTACATGGGAACCCATTTGACTGAAAAATTGCGTGAACAAATCAAGCGTTCAAAGACGCCGGTTGTCCTTGCCGGATCGATCGATCATAAAAATGAATTTGTAAGTGTGCATGTAGATTACGTAAAGGCTGTTAAAGAAGCCGTCAATAATTTGCTTGCGCATGGCGATAAACGGGTTGCATTTGTTTCAGGACCGCTGAATTACCCAATCAATAGCGAATACCGGTTAAAGGGATATAAAGAAGCCCTTGCTGAGAACGGAATCGAATTTGATCAGGATCTTGTTTTTGAAACAAACGACAGTTACCGGGCCGGCGAAACGTTATGGCCAGCTTTATCCGCTGCCCACGCGGATGCTGCATTTGTTGCCGATGATGAATTGGCAACGGGGGTTTTGAACGGTGCGGTTGATGCCGGTGCTCAAATTCCAACTGAATTTGAAGTGATCACTGGAAATGATTCGAAATTAACTCAAATCGTTCGGCCAAAATTGTCATCAATTACCCAACCACTTTACGATATTGGTGCGGTTGCAATGCGGTGCCTAACGAAGATGATGAATAAGGAAGACGAAGACTTAGACAAGACGATCGAACTTCAATATGGATTCATTAAACGCGGGTCAACTCGCTAATTGATATTGATAAGTGGCAACTTTTTTGGTATCATCTAAGATGACTGTAATTGTCAAATTCTAAAACTGGAAAGAGGTATTCGAAATGTCAGGACATTCAAAATGGCATAATATCCAAGGACGGAAAAACGCCCAGGATGCAAAGCGTGGAAAAATTTTCCAAAAAATCTCACGAGAAATTTACATGGCTGCTAAGGCAGGTGGTCCTGATCCAGACGGAAACCCACAATTACGGCTAGTTATGGATAAAGCTCGTTCTGCTAACATGCCGAAGGATAACATCAAGCGTGCGATTGATAAAGCAACGGGTGCTGGCGGTGCAGACTACGAAGAAATCACATATGAAGGTTATGGCCCAGCGGGGGTTGCTGTTTTGGTACATGCCTTGACTGATAACCGGAATCGGACAGCTTCAGCAGTTCGTGGTGACTTTAACCGTAATGGCGGTAATTTAGGTGAATCCGGTTCAGTTAGTTTCATGTTTAATCGGAAAGGTTACATTGCAATCTCACGTGAAGATTTAGATGTTGACGAAGATACAATGGAATTAGCAGCAATCGAAGCAGGTGCAGATGACGTTCAAACTTCTGATGAAGTCTTTGAAATCTATACTGATCCAAAAGACTTTGACAGTGTTCGGGATGCACTTCAAAAAGATTATGATTTAGATACCGCTGAATTAACAATGGTACCAACAACAACAACGGAAGTTCCAGCTAACAAGGTTGAACAACTTCAACGGTTGATCGACAAGCTTGAAGACGAAGATGATGTTTCAGAAGTCTTCACGACAGCTGAATTCCCTGACGAAGATTAATATGAAAATGGAAAGTCGGAATTGGTCCGGCTTTTTCTTATTAAAGGATAGTTTATTTTTAACTGATAACTTAGAATTAAATGGAAAAGCGAGGAAATAACTTTGAACAAAGTTACTGTTTTAGGAAGTTTAAACGTTGATACGATTCTTCAGATCCCCCGGTTGCCGCAACCCGGTGAAACTTTAGCAATGACTGACCAACGGAGTGCTGGCGGCGGCAAAGGAGCTAATCAAGCCATTTCAGCAGCCCGGTCAGGAGCAGCAACTTCATTTATCGGTAAAATCGGTGATGATGAGAATGGCCGAATGATGCTTAGTTTCCTAAAGGATGCCGGAATTAATACTGAACAGGTTACCGTTTCAAGCAAGGGAACAGGTCAAGCCTTTATTATGCTTCAAGAAAGCGGCGAAAATAGTATTATTATTTATGGCGGTGCTAATCAGGAAATCAAGGATGCAGATATTGAAAATGCCCGTGAAATGATTCAATCGTCTGATTTTATCGTTACTCAATTTGAAACTCCATTTGATCAAGCAACGCATGCGTTCAAGATTGCGAAGGAAGCTGGAGTTGTAACCGTCTTGAACCCTGCTCCTGCACATAAGAATGTTGATCCTGAATTATTGCAAAACGTTGATTTGATCACGCCAAATGAAACGGAAGCAGAAATTTTAACGGAGATCAAGGTTGTTGACCAAATCACTGCGCATGAAGCTGCTACCCGGCTTCAAGAGTTAGGTGCCAAAAATGTAATTATCACGTTAGGCGGTAAAGGAGCATACTTTAAGACTGCAACGGAAGAAAAATTGGTAAAGGCCTTCAAGGTTCATGCAATTGATACAACTGCGGCGGGCGATACGTTCCTTGGAGCGTTGGTTTCACGGTTAAACAAAGATTTCAGTAATCTTGAAGAATCGATTATTTACGCAAGCAAGGCTTCTTCAATTGCCGTTCAAAAGGTTGGCGCAATTCCTTCAATTCCAACTGAAGCGCAGGTTAAAGCTGCTTTAGAAGTTGAAAAATAAACTAAATAAAACTAATTATCAATCACGAGGAAGTTTAGAACTTCCTCGTTTTTTTATAAAAAAATCTCCTTTTAGCGTATTTATAAGTGAAAGGAGGTGTATCGTAAATGGAAAGTCAGCAAATTGTGCTTAAGGTCCTGAATGATGCAATTCAGCGCCATGCGAGTGATATTTATTTTTTACCGCACCGGGATGGATATCTAATTAACTTTAACGTTGATGGGTTGGATGTTCGCTATCAAAAATTAAAAACGACGGTTGCATTGGAATGTATCAATTACCTTAAATTTCAAGCGCATATGAATATCAGTGAGCATCGACGACCGCAACTGGGAGCTTGGCGGTATTCATCTCAAAGGACAGTGGTTGATTGTCGGTTATCAAGTGTCGGTGATTTTCAGGGAAGTGAAAGTTTGGTTGTTCGGTTAATTTATGCAATCGCGCAGCTTACCCATCAGCGATACTTTGTTCCTGATCAGTGGCAAGTGATCAAGACGGCATGCCGGCGGCGCGGTTTAGTTATTTTTTCAGGGCCAACAGGTTCAGGAAAGACCACTTCAATGTATAAGCTTGCAGAGCAATTTGGCGATCAGCAGATCTTAAGCATTGAAGATCCAATTGAAATTTTTTATCCCGATATTTTGCAATTGCAGGTAAATGAAAAGGCGGGAATGGCCTATCAAGATTTAATTAAGGTTGCATTGCGGCACCATCCGAACATTTTAATTATTGGCGAAATTCGCGATCAGGAAACTGCTAAAATTGCAATTCAAGCGGCATTGAGTGGCCATTTAGTTTTGAGTACCGTCCACGCTGCAAACTGTTATGGCGTTGTATCCCGGTTATGTAATCTTGAAATATCATTAACAGACCTTGAACAAACGTTGCAGTTAATTAACTATCAGCGATTGATTCCAACAACCAGCCATGAAACGAAAGTATTATTTGATCAGCTGGATTTACGGAAAAATGACCCTTATGAGATTTTAGAGCAACGCGGAATGACTCCAGAATGGGAACAAAATCTTAAGGAAATTTACCAGCGTCAAGAAATTACACATCAGGATTATGAAAGGTACCTTTATGGGTAAAAAAATAAACAACAATCGAAAGTGGAAATTAAAAATCCAAGCAGAATTTTTTGAAACTCTTGCCGACATGCTTCGAAGTGGTTTTTCACTAAAACAATGTTTAATTAACCTCGCAATCCTGTATCCTGTACAAAAAAACGATTTTGAGATGGCATTGGCACAGCTAGAAAGCGGAAAAACGTTTAGTGAAAGTATTCAGCAGTTTTTGAATTCAAAAATCTACTACCAACTGATGCTTGCAGAAAGCCACGGTCAGTTGGAATTGAGCGTTTCGCAGTTGGGGAAATACATGCGGCAACGGGTCGAGCAGCGTGAAAAGATCCGGGCAGCTTTATTTTATCCGTGTATTCTATTTGGACTGTTAATAATGATGATCACGGTTTTATTAACATGGTTGCGCCCGACAATTACGGCATTAAGTGAACAAGGAAAACAATCTCCTGGAATCACTCAATGGCTTATCGACGGTGGCAAAATTGGCGGAATGGTGTTGGGATTGATCATCATTATCTATTTGTTATATGGAATTTACTGGCTGAAAAAGCAGCCAGCAATTGCCCGGCATCAATGGTTAAGTCGGTTGCCGTTAATCGGAAATGTTTACCGCTGCTATGCTTATTACTATCTATCTTTTAATTTGGCATTACTTTTAAAAAGCGGCCTTGGATTTCATGAAATCTGTAATTTTTTATTACGGTTTGAACCGCAAACGTTACTTTATCAACTTGGTGAGAGGTTAAATCAGCATTTGCTTTCAGGCAGAGAAATCAAAACATTTATTAAGCATTATGCATTTATTCCATCAGAATTAAATATCTTTTTAAATAAAGGTCAGACGAATGCAGAGTTGAGTGAAGATCTGTTAATTTATGCCAATACAATGTATCAAAGATTACTGAAGAAGGTTGATCGATTAATTAATCTGATTCAGCCAATCGCATTTTTAATAATCGCAATCATCATTGTCGGAATTTATCTGTCAATTTTGATTCCAATTTATTCAAATTTAGGAGGGATTTCTTAATGAGCAAGGTTAAGAAAGTAAAAGGATTTACTTTAATCGAAATGGCAATCGTTTTATTTATTATCAGTTTATTGATCTTAATTATTATTCCAAATATTAATCATCAACGTAAAAATGCGGTCAACGTTAATTCAAATGCAATGCGAACGGAACTTCGAACGCAGGTCCAACTATATTTGTCGGAGCATCCCAATACTGAGGCTTCAGCGTTAACGACGAATATGCTGGTAACGGATCATTACTTGACGAACCAGCAAGCAAAGAAATTAGCTGATCAAAAGATTACGGTTCAAGATGTTTTAAATGAAAAGTAGGGGCTTTACGTTACTTGAAACAACCATCGTTCTCGCATTAGCTTTCTTGTTTTTATTATTAAGTTTTTACTTTGCACCCCGAAGTTCGGCTCAATTCAAAGAAGAACAATTTATGCAGAATTTGACAAGTAAGCTTGATAAGGCGGCGATGCAAGGAAAAGAACATCATCAAATTGTGCGTGCATTTTTTGGAAAGGAAGATGTTCAAATTCTAGTCGGGCGAAAAACGGAGAAACTAGATTATCCGCCAACATTAATTAAATACGGAGCTGAAAGTGTTTATATTTCACCTTCAGGCGTGACCCGTCCGACAACGATTCCGCTTGTTTCAAAGAAAGGACATTATTCATATAATTTAATTTTTGAACTTAGCTTTGGAGGGGTATACCGTGTTACCAAACAGCAGTGGTAAAGTTTCAGCCTTTTTGATTAGCGATGCGATTATTGGATTGACCTTGATTTCATTGGCAATTGCAACATTTTACTTTAACCAGTCATGTTTTATGAAAAATGAAGATGAATTGTATTTAAAAAATCTTCAGGTTCAAGAGGCTTTTCAGCAAAGCGTATCGCGAATCAATCAGGGAAAGCCGTTAAACCAGATCAAAGTTCATTCGGATGCGGGAGAGTATCAAATCAATGTTGAAAAATAGAATTAAGGCGTTTTCATTGGTTGAAGTTATCATTGCGTTAATCATTTCAAGTTTGGGATTATTGCTGATCAGTGGCAGTGTTTATGGAATTCACCGGCAGTTGAATTCGAATTTTGGAAGTAAGGAACGCATTCAATGGGAAAAATTAATTTCAACGCTCGAATCAGAACAAATGCGTTTTCAATGGAAAGAAAGCCAAAATAATGGAACGCCGGTATTATACTGTCAAACCCAGCATAATGATTACTTGCTTAAAAAAAATCGTCGAAATTTAATTTTACAGGGAATAAATGGCCAGGGATTTATGCCATTAATGATGAATATTGATGGATTTCGTTACCGTTATTCAGAGCCGTTTTTGGAAATCTGGGTCAAAGTCCATAACCATCAATATCATCGAAAAGTTGTAATGCAGAGGAAAAGTAATGAAAACTAAAGTTAGGGGATCATTGTTTGCAAGCGGAATTTTATTTTTAATCTTTTTTAGTGCGTTGTTTTTGGGACAACTTGAATTTTTTAATAACCACTTGAGCTTTTACCGTTCAGAGATCAATTTAAAGGAAGCCCAAACAATGCGAAACATGGCGCAAACTCATCACCTTCAGGATAATCAGGAATTAAAGTTTAACACTGGAAAAGTCCGTTTTCATGAACAGCGGTATGAAATTACGTTGAAAAACGGAAATCGATATTCATTCGAACCTTTTAAGTAATGCTTGCAATCAGAATTGGAACTCGTTAAACTGTTACACGAATATTGATTAGAACGTGAGGGTTAAAGCGTGGAGTTAAAAGATATTGAACAAGCATACCAAACACTGAGTCAAATTATCGAAATTTTCCAAAAACAACTTGATCTTTCATACTTTGACGCATTGATTGAGGCGTTAAGCGACCTGCTTGAAAATCAGATTAATGGGAAGGAAGAAATTGACGCTTCAACGGTTGCTGAGTTGGAAAAGTTATACCGGCATTTAGACTTGAGTGAATTTTCTTCAGAAGAGATTCGTCAAGTTATCCAATTATTATTATTGGGGTCATATAAAAAAGAACGAGTTCAGCCTAATCATCAAATGACGCCGGATTCAATTGGATATTTGATAACTTTTCTGATTGAAAAAATAACCTCAAAAGAAAAATTAAACTCGGTGTTAGATCTGACAGTTGGAACGGGGAATTTGCTTGCTGTAATTTTAAACAATTTAAAGTCTCTCGGAAATCAAAGTTTAAAAGCGTATGGGGTCGATAATGACGATACGTTATTAGCAATTGCAGATGTTTCCCTTGCTCTCCAACGAATCAGCAATGTTGAGCTGTTCCATCAGGATGCACTGGATAATTTAATGCTTCCGCAAGTTGATCTGGTGGTTAGTGATCTGCCAGTCGGATATTATCCGCTTGACGATCGTGCAGCGCAGTTTGAGACGCATGCTGTGGAAGGTCATTCATTTGCTCATTATTTATTGATTGAGCGTGGAGTTGAAAAGCTCGCCGAAAACGGCTGGGGACTTTTTGTTGTTCCAAGTGGAATTTTTGAAACTAAGGAAGCCCAACCACTCTTGAAGATGATTCAGAAGAATGGTTATTTGCAAGGATTGCTGAATTTGCCGCGTGAATTATTTGTATTTGAAAAATCACGCAAAGCAATTTTAATGGTTCAGAAAAAGGGCGATCAGGCTCATCAAGCATCTCAAATCTTGTTGGGTGATTTTCCATCATTGAAGGATAAAAAAGAATTTAACGGTTTTCTTGATGAAATCAACGCGTGGGTAAAAGAAAATCAATAATTTTGAAAAAGTTGTGGCAGGTGCCACGGCTTTTTTGTTAGTTATTCATTTTAGTGTATAATTTTAAAAGAAGAGTTTAAGTTGGAGGTGAGATTGTGAACGAAAAACGGCGTGAAAAAATGGAAGAGCAGCTTGCAAAAAAAGCTAAGGCAATTGAAGAATATGCAAGTACGGTCGTTACACCAAATGATACGGATGTGATCATTGATGGGCGCAAGTATCAATTGGTTGAAAATTATCATGAAGGTTTTCAGGTTGATAAGTTACGTGAACGTTTCAGCCCAATTTTAACCAAGTTTGATTATATTGTCGGTGATATGGGGTATGATCAGTTGCGGTTACGCGGATTTTACGATGATAAGCGTAAGGTTCAACCATCTCAAAAGATCAGTCATTTGCAAGATTATCTATATGAATATTGTAATTTTGGTTGTGCGTATTTTATTTTAAAGAATTGTGAGGTTCATGATAGCTTTCCGGCTCCAGCAGCTCACAAAAAAAGACGACGGAAAAACTCACGATCACGAGCAAATACAAATCATAAACGTTCAGATAAAAAGTCGAATTATAATAATCGGAAACCTAAGATTCAAACGGTTAAGTCCAAGAATCGCCGTCAGGGGAGCCGTCACTTTGTAATTCGAAAGAAGAAAAATAATACTAATAATAAGCGGAGAGATCAAAATGCCAAATAAATTATACAAAGGATACATGATTGATTTAGACGGAACAATTTATCGGGGAAAAGAACGGATTCCGGCAGCTAAACGGTTTATTGAACGGTTGCAAAAGTTCGAAATTCCATTCTTATTTGTAACAAATAATAGTACCCGGACCCCAGAACAGATTGTTGAAAATTTAAGTAAAAACTATGATATCCATGTCAAAAAGGGAAATGTATATACTTCTGCGCTTGCAACGGCAGATTATATTGCTGATTTAGACGAACACAAACGGCAGGTTTATGCAGTTGGCCAATTAGGATTACAACAAGCCTTATTGGATCGGGGATTTCGGTTTAATGAACAGGATCCTGACTATGTTGTCGTTGGTTTAGATACTGATGTTACGTACCATAAACTTGAACTTGCAACCCTTGCAGTTCGGAATGGGGCAAAATTTATTGGGACAAACCCAGATTCAAATTTACCAAGTGAACGGGGAATGATTCCAAGTGCCGGCTCAATCGTTGCATGTATTGAATATGCTACCCAACAAAAGGCAACATATGTTGGGAAACCTGAAAATATTATTATGGAAAAAGCGCTTGAAAAGATGAATCTTCCGGAGGATCAGGTTGCGATGGTTGGCGATAATTACCGGACGGATATTATGGCAGGAATCAACTTTGGAATGGATACAATTATCGTTTACACTGGGTTATCAACCAAGGAAGAAGTCGCCCGTGAAAAGACCCAACCAACTTATCAAATCGATTCGTTAGATGAATGGCAAGTATCTGATGAAGAAAAATAATTTGATTTTACTAAGAGATATGATTGTGATTGGAATTGCAGTTATATCTCTTTCAATTTTTATAACAGTTAATTTTACGGGATTATATCATTTCTTTGTCGTGCGTGATCACCTCGGACGGCTCGTAGGATTGAGCAATCATGAATTGATGATCAATTATCGTCATTTAATTAATTACCTTCAATGTGGATGGATTCATCATTGGCAAACAAGTCTTCCTTCGTCTTCAAAGGGATTGACTCATTTTGCAAATGTTAAACAGTTGATTGAATTTAATAATGTCGTTTTGATTATTTTTGGAATTTTAGCGGAAATCGTAATTAGGAACCGCGTAAGAGAGCATCAGATGTGGCAGTTGATTTTACCCGTTAAGATGGGACTGACTTTATTAGGGACATTTGTATTTATTTTAGTGATTGCCTTCGATCGGATTTTTATTTTGTTTCATGAGGCCTTATTTCGAAATCGAGATTGGATCTTTAACCCGCAAACCGATCCAATTATTAAAGCTCTTCCAGAAAGCTTTTTTGAAGCGTGTTTTCTTTTAGTATTTTTAATTTGGATTTTAGCGGGGTTAGGTCTAATTTGGTATGGTAAACATGAATTAAAAAAAGCAAGATGAACAAACATCTTGCTTTTTTGTTAGGCTTTCTTTTTTGATAATTTTGCTTTGATTGCACTGAAAATTGCTGGTAAAACCGACACAACAATGACTGCAATCACGATCAATGAGAAATGTTCCTTTACAAATGGGAAGTTACCGAAGAAGTAGCCGCCACCACAACAAAGGATGACCCAGCCAATCGCACCTAAGACATTGTACCGAATAAAAGTTGAATATTTCATTCCACTTCCGCCAGCAACAAATGGGGCAAATGTTCGGATAATCGGCATGAAACGGGCAAGTGAAATTGCGATCCCGCCGTGTTTTTCAAAGAAGGCTTCGGTTCGATTGAGATCGTCTTCCTTAATGAAACGGCCAAAAAACGAATTCTTCGTAAGGCGTTTTCCAATTGTTTTTCCAATCGTAAAGTTTAACGAATCACCTGCAATTGGAGCGATTAAGAATAAAATTACGAATGTCCAGATGTTAAGGTGATATTCCGGGTTTGCTGCAAGAGCGCTTGCAGCAAAAAGCAGCGAATCTCCGGGAAGAAATGGGAGAATTACTGCACCAGTTTCAATAAAGATAATTCCGAATAAAATTAAGTATGTCCAATCACCAAATTGATTTACGATGGCAACAAGGTGTGAATCAATATGTAAAACAAAATCAATAAATTGTGAAATTAAATGCAAAATATCCCTCCAAAAATTTTAGTGATACTAGAAGTATACCTTTTTAATGGAGGGATGACAATTAAGTTTATTCAACGTTAAAGTTTTTCATTAGCTGAGTACTGTGAGTTGGCTGCCGTTTTTCAGGATAAATTGTTTCAAGGGCATGGTTGATTGCGACCGGTGCTTGGCCAAACCCACAAGCAATTAAATCAACGCAACCTTCTTGATATGCGTTATCACCAATTGCATAAACGCCCTTGATCGATGTTTGCTGGGTACTGTCAACTTTAATTTGATTATGAGCCGTTTCAAGATTCCACTTTTTTTGAACCGAAGTGTCCGTTTTAAAACCGTAGTTTACAATCAATGCATCGGCAAGAAGCGTTTGATATTCGTCTTTTGTCCGTGAACGCTTAAGTCGAATTTGCGTTTGGTTACCTTGATGTTCGAGCCCATCGATCATATATGGAGTTAAGATTTCAACATTTGCGAGTTCTTTGATTTTACTGATTGAACTTTCAAGGGCGCGGAATTGATCACGCCGGTGAACAAGCGTAACTTTTTTAGCGACTTTACTTAGTTCAATCGTCCAGTCGGCGGCTGAATCGCCACCTCCGGCAATAACTACGCTTTTGTCTTTAAACATCAAGATGTCAGGCACACTGTAAAAGAGCGAAGCGTTTTCAAAGTCAGCGGCATTTTCAACTTTAAGTTTTCGCGGTTCAAATGCGCCGACTCCGGTTGCAAGAATAATTGATCGTGAAAGGGTTGTCCGTTTATTCGTTTGGATATGGAAAATTCCATCGTCATCTTTTTCAAATTTTTCAACGGTTTCGTTAAGGTGAATTTCAGGCTTAAAGAAATCAGTTTGTTCTTTTAAGTTTGAAATTAAATCAGTTCCAGAAATTTTAAAGTATCCAGGAATGTCGTAAATTTGTTTTGCGGGAAATAAAGCAGTCACTTGGCCACCAACTTCAGAAAGACTTTCAATAACTTGAGTTTTAGCCTGACGCATTAATGCATATGTTGCTGTGAATAATCCGACGGGACCTGCGCCAACGATTGTAATGTCGTAAATTTCATTTTCCAAAATCCTCACCATCCATCTTTAATTGTTCTCTAAGTTTGTTATACTACATATTAGAAAAATTTGAAGGAGATGTCCATATTGAATTATCCACAGTTGAACCTTGAAAATGAAAAGGGACCAAAGGCAACGATCAAGACAAACTATGGTGAGATGCAATTCCAACTTTTTCCTGAAATTGCACCGAAAGCAGTTGAAAATTTCGTTGGATTGTCAAAAAAAGGCTACTATGATGGGGTAATGTTTCACCGGGTCATTAAAGATTTTATGATCCAGGGTGGTGATCCAACTGGAACTGGAATGGGGGGTAACAGTATCTGGGAAAAGCCATTTGAAGATGAATTTTCAAATCAAGCCTTTAACTTAAGAGGAGCATTGTCAATGGCCAATGCTGGCCCTGGAACAAATGGAAGTCAATTCTTTATTGTTCAAAATGAAAATCTTGATCCGATGATGATCAAGGAAATGAAGGCTGCAAGTTATCCGGATGAAATTATTGAAAAGTACCGTGAAGGTGGGACCCCATGGTTAGATCACCGGCACACGGTCTTCGGTCATTTAATTTCAGGTTGGGATGTTCTTGATAAGATTGCAAATGTAAAAACCCTTCCTGGAGATAAGCCTGAAAAAGATGTAGTTATTGAAGACATCACAATTGAGGAATAGTTATGGATTATCGAATTGGAATGGTTCTGACAGGAAGAGTGACTGGAATTCAACCCTATGGAGCATTTGTTTTATTGGATGACAATACTCAAGGGTTGATTCATATTTCCGAGTTAAAGCATGGTTTTATTTCAGATGTCAGCGATTATTTAAAAGTTGGTCAGATGGTTAAGGTAATGATTGTTGATATTGATGAGTATACGGGAAAGATATCATTGTCATTACGGTGCTTGGAACAGCCATTTAATTTTAAATATAATCGTGATGAAATCACTCATCGGTATAAAAAATACTGGAGTAATCGGCATGTTGAAGAAGGATTTAAGCCAATCGCCGAGCGATTAGATGGTTGGGTTGAGGATGCTTTGGAAGATATAAAAAATGGAAAATAAAAAAAGTTCTTGACCTTTAGAATAAATTCAGATAATATAATAAACGTTGTTGAGATTTGATCTTATCGCTTCTTGACAATGTTTATTTTTTTGATAAACTATTAAAAGTCGGCAATTGATTTTGTTAAGAAAAAAGTTCTTGACATCTTCTGATTGCATGATAAAATATCAGATGTTGTCTGTTAGAAGATATTGATATGAA